>NZ_JAJTDH010000071.1:0-16224 GCF_021300285.1 Microcystis sp. 49638_E5
GTAGGCGTTAAAAGTTGTCAGATCCCCCCGCCTATCGGCACCCCCCTTATCAAGGGGGGCAGGGGGGATCGAACCTAAAATCCATTTTTAATTTAATTATAACCAGCTACTTAAGTGCGTAAAAGCTGATAGGATAACGAACGGAAAAAATATAGATTGTCAAGGCGCGAAAAATCGCTACAATCATTCCAGCAGAGGTGATAGTAATCCCTCGATCATCCACTGGTTAACGATCGCTAACGATGAGACAAACTTGGTTTTCTCAAGCGGTTTCGAGACAGCGAACCCCTAAGTTTCCCGGTCGATCATGGACGGTGAGCTTGTCGAATCCGTCCATGATCGGCCACATTTCCACAAGCTCAATGACCACTTGGCTTTTTTTGGAGTTGATCGAACCATGTTGCAAGGATGGATTCAAATCGCGCTCACGATCCTGATAATTGTGGCGATCACCCCCTTTTTCGGGCGGTATATGGCGAGGGTGTTCATGGAACGGAGAACCCTACTCGACCCACTGTGCGATCGAGTCGAGAGTCTTCTTTACAGCTTCGTCGGGGTGAAAGGGAAAGAGAATATGACTGGCTGGCAGTACCTCCGCGCCGTTCTCTACAGTAACGCGGTAATAGCAATTCTGGTTTTTTCCCTGATTGCGGGCCAAGGAGTCCTTCCCCTCAACCCGACGGGGATCCCCGCCCCCCCTTGGGACACCACGCTACATACGACGATTTCCTTTATCACCAACAGCGACCAACAGCATTATTCTGGAGAAACCACCCTCAGCTACGCGAGTCAGATATGGGGTCTTGGCTACCAGATGTTCACCTCGGCTGGAACCGGTCTAGCGGTGGGGATCGCCTTTATTCGGGGATTGACGGGGCGACCGTTGGGCAATTTTTATGTGGATCTGATCCGAGCGATCACCCGTATCCTCTTACCGATCTCGATCGTGGGGGCAATTGCCCTGATCATCGCCGGAGTCCCGGAAACCCTCGCGGGCCCAGCGATCTTGCCGACGCTAGAAAACCCCAACCTGAGTCAGGCGATCGCCCGCGGTCCAGTGGCCCACTTCGAGATTATTAAGGAATTGGGAGAAAACGGCGGCGGCTTTTTTGCCAGCAACTCGGCCCACCCCTTGGAAAACCCGAACGGATTCGTCAATCTGGTGCAATTAGTCGCTATTCTCTCGATTCCCACCTCCCTGATCTATACCTACGGTGTTTTCGCCGATAATCTCAAGCAAGCTCGGTTAATCTATCTAATTCCCCTCGGTATCTTCATCGGCTTTACGATCATCACAGCGATCGGAGAATATAACGGCAACCAGGCGGTTAACTCCCTACTAGGGGTCGATCGAGCGGTTAACTTCGAGGGTAAAGAAGTACGCTTCGGTTGGGCGCAATCGGCCCTGTACGCGGTAACTACCACGGCCACCATGTGCGGTGCGGTGATCGCCATGCACGATTCCTTGATGCCGAACGGCGGCTTCGTCACCCTCTCGAATCTGTTCCTGCAAATCGTTTTCGGCGGCCAGGGAACCGGCACCGCCTACCTGTTTGCCTATCTGATCCTTGCGGTATTCGTCACCGGGCTAATGGTGGGAAGAACCCCGGAATTCCTCGGGCGCAAAATCGAGAAGCGGGAAGTGGTGTTAGCGAGTTTTTTAATTCTGCTGGTTCACCCGATCGCCATCCTCATCCCCGGAGCGATCGCTCTTGCCTTTCCTGACTTTCAAGGCATCAGTAACCCCGGCTTTCACGGATTATCTCAAGTCATCTACGAGTACGCTTCCGCCGCCGCCAATAATGGATCGGGCTTCGAGGGACTAGGAGATTCCCAGCCCGCACCACTTGCGATCGCATCTGGTGCGAAACCGACGATGACCGCTCTCTGGTGGAATCTGAGCGCCTGCTTCAGTTTACTGGCTGGACGGTATATCCCGATCGCTGCCCTGCTCTTGTTAGCTGATGGGATGTCCCGCAAACAACCGGTTCCCGCCACCACCGGAACCCTCCGCACCGATACCGGACTCTTTACCGGCGTGACGGCGGGGGTGATTTTAATTCTCGGTGCGCTCACTTTCTTGCCGATATTAGCCCTCGGGCCGATTGCGGAAGCCTTTCAAATCACCAGGATGATCGGCTAGGAGTTTAGATAATTTATGAGAACGAACAAAGGAAATTCTAAATCCTCCCGCCCGTTGCGAGTGCCGAGAGGTCGCCGGGACGACCGCCGCCATACCCCCAAGGTAAACCGGACCGGTCTCTATCAAAGCGCGATCCGGCAGTCCTTCCTTAAACTCGACCCGCGCATCGCCGTGCGTAACCCGGTCCTATTCGTGGTCTGGTTGGGAACAATCGTCACGGCCCTGGTGACGATCGACCCGCATCTATTCGGCACGATCGCAGGGGATAGGGGACAACAACGGCTACTTAACGGCATCATCACCCTGATCCTCTTCTTCACGGTGCTGTTCGCCAACTTCGCCGAGGCAATTGCCGAGGGACGGGGAAAAGCCCAGGCCGATGCCCTGCGCTCCACCCGCAGCGACACGATCGCCCGGAAAATCCTGGCCGACGGCTCGATCGAGTCGGTCAGTTCCACGGCCTTGCATCGGGGCGATCGGGTGAAACTGGTGGCCGGGGACGTGATTCCCGCCGACGGGGAAGTGATCGAGGGAATCGGTTCGGTGGATGAATCGGCGATCACCGGAGAATCGGCCCCCGTCCTCAAACAACCCGGCACCGACATCGCCAGTTCCGTCACCGGCGGCACTAGGCTTCTCTCGGACGAGTTGACGGTGCGGATCGCTCAAGATCCTGGTCAGGGTTTTATCGATCGCATGATCTCCCTTGTGGAAGGGGCCGAGCGCACGAAAACCCCCAACGAGATCGCGCTGACGGTACTTCTGGCCGTGTTAACCCAAGTCTTTTTAATTGTCGTGGCCACGATTCCGTCGATCGGGAACTATATCGCCAGTTTTCTAGACACGAGCCTCGGGCCGGCGGTTGCGGATACCTTTCGGGCCGGTTCCAGTATCGCCATCTTGATCTCCCTTCTCGTCGCCCTCATTCCCACGACGATCGGCGGTTTATTGAGTGCGATCGGCATCGCCGGCATGGATCGCGTGGCTCAGTTTAACGTCATCGCCACCTCTGGACGCGCGGTGGAAGCCTGCGGCGACGTAAATACCCTCCTTCTCGACAAAACGGGAACAATCACCCTCGGCAACCGGCTAGCTGACGAATTTATCCCCGTCAACGGTCATAACCTCGAGGAATTAGCCCGCATCTGTCTAGCGGCCAGCCTTTTCGACGAAACCCCAGAAGGACGCTCGATCGTTGCTTTAGCCCGGAATTTGGGCGCAAACCTCCCCATCGATGGCCAACCCGGCGAGGGAATCGAATTCTCCGCTCGTACCCGCATGAGCGGCACCGATATGGACGGCGAGGAATACCGTAAGGGAGCCGTAGACGCGATTAAAGGTTTCGTCCGTTCCCGCGGTGGTTCCGTTCCCGAGACCCTCGATGAGGCACAGGAAAGGGTTTCCCGTTTGGGGGGGACTCCCCTCGCCGTCTGTCGGGGTAACGATATCTACGGGGTGATCTATCTCAAGGACATCGTGAAGCCTGGATTAAAAGAGCGTTTCGACCAATTACGGCGCATGGGTGTGAGAACGATCATGCTCACCGGCGACAACCAGATCACGGCCTCGGTGATTGCGGCGGAGGCGGGGGTGGATGATTTTATCGCCGAGGCCACCCCAGAAGATAAGATCGAGGTGATCCGTCGCGAGCAATCCCAGGGCAAGTTAGTTGCCATGACGGGAGACGGAACCAACGACGCACCCGCACTGGCCCAGGCTAATGTCGGTGTGGCGATGAACTCCGGAACCCAAGCGGCGAAGGAGGCGGCCAATATGGTGGATCTCGACTCCGACCCGACCAAGCTGATCGATTTAGTGACCATCGGCAAACAGTTACTCATTACCCGCGGCGCCCTGACCACGTTTTCGGTAGCCAACGATATCGCTAAGTATTTCGCCATTATCCCGACGATTTTCGCCGCTGCCGGGATCGGTGCTTTAAATATCATGGGTTTGAAAAGCGCTCAATCGGCGATCGTCTCGGCCCTGATCTACAATGCCCTGATTATCCCCGTTTTGATTCCCCTAGCACTTAAAGGCGTTCAATTTCGCCCGCTCACTGCTGACCAACTATTGCGGCGTAATATCCTCATCTACGGCGTGGGAGGCATGATTGCGCCGTTTATTGCTATTAAGATTATTGATGAGATAATTTCAGCGATCGGGTTGAGGTAATGGGAAAATCGGCAATATTTAAGCCTAGTTTATTCGGATTGAAGCACTCGAATCGGGATTTTAGCCAAAAAGAAACCTGGGGTAAAAATCAATTTAACTCCTCATTTCCAGCTTCTTTGTGCGCTTACTTAGATTGGAAAGGACTGAAAAATGTATATCTGAAACTTGATGAAAATTTAAAAATTCAACCAGCGGAGTTAAGTACACAAGAGTTATACGGTCTAGCTCCCGATTCCGATAATTTATTTTACGCTTTCGCGAGTCAATTTAGAGGAGGGAGCAAAATGATCACAATCGATTTATTTGCTGGTTGTGGTGGTTTATCTTTAGGTTTTCAGAAAGCGGGGTTTACTATTGTGGCTGCATTTGATAATTGGATACCTGCTATAGATGTCTATAGCAATAACTTTAGTCATCCGATATTTAATGTCGATTTATCTAGAGAATCTAATCAAGAAATATTGGCTCAATATAATCCTGAGATTATTGTCGGCAGCCCTCCTTGTCAAGACTTTTCCAGTGCGGGTAAGAGAGACGAGGGTTTAGGACGAGCGAATCTAACGCTCACATTCGCTGAAATTGTAACTAGAGTAAGTCCCCAATGGTTTGTTATGGAAAATGTGGACAGAATTGAGAAAAGTAAAATACTCACTCAAGCAAAACAAATTTTTAAAAGCCATGGTTATGGTTTAACTGGAAAAGTTATTAATTCTTGTTACTGCGGAGTTCCTCAAACTAGAAAAAGATATTTTCTGATCGGTAAAATGAACGAAGAAGATGATTTTTTAATCGATGAAATCAATGAAAATCTATCAAGTCAACCTCTGACTGTATTTGACTATATGGGCAAAGAATTAGATATAGAATACTATTATAGACATCCTAGAAGCTATCAAAGAAGGGCGATATTCAGTATTTATGAACCTAGCCCTACTATTCGAGGAGTAAATCGACCAGTTCCCAAAACCTATCGACAACATCCCGGTGATGCTTGTCATCTTAATGAAAAATTAAGACCGCTAACAACGAGGGAGAGAAGCTATATCCAAACTTTTCCTAAAGACTTTATTTTTGCTGGAACAAAATCTAATCTAGAACAAATGATTGGCAATGCTGTTCCTATTAATTTGGCTAGATATGTGGGCCAATGTATTCTTAACTATGAATTGAAAAAGGGGAAAAAGACAACCTATCGACAACTACAGCTAAGTAAGTGGTTATAATTAAATTGAAAATAGATTTTGTCTTTGATCCCCCCTTAATCCCCCCTTGATAAGGGGGGTGTCGATCCCCCCTTAATCCCCCCTTGATAAGGGGGGTGTCTGATAATTTTTGACAACTACAGCTATTTTCTTGATTGACTGGCAAAAACAAATCTCCAAAAAACTCTAATTCTTATGAAAGCATCCCTTAGAAAAAACCGATTTTTCTGGTATATTTTCTTAAATTTCTGTCTAACAATTCTTTTCTCCTCCATCGTTCAAGCTTCTACGGGAAGTGCTATAAATAGGGGGCAAGCCTTCGCATTAACCCTTTTAGGATTAGTCGCCTTTGCTTTATTTATCTACCTATTCCTTGTCATCTTTGTCCCGGAGAGGTTTTAAGAGATTTCTGGCATAATTAATTTTTGAGAGTTCAAAAATGGGAAAAAGCAGAAAATGGCTCTCTTGGATTTGGTGGGTAAAATGTATTCTAAGATACATTGCCCCTAGCGAGGGGGTGGAACGAACCACAAAGACACAAAGGACACAAAGATCGATCGATCATATTGTAAGTTAAACTTATCACACAGAACCTAGAAGAGCCAGAAAATCTCTAAATAGACTCTTTAATTGATTGTGGTTTATTCCTAATTCTCCTGACTCCTGACTACTGGCTCCTGACTCCTAACTCCACCAACAAACTTTTTCAGTAAACCCTAATTATGAGTTTTGCACGCGATGCCGGTAGAGCCATCCGTTCTACCCTAGTTCTCTGGGTAATTACCGCGCTGATCTATCCTTTTGCGATGATCGCCGTCGGTCAAATTCTTTTTCCCTGGCAAGCGAACGGGAGTTTGATCACCAATAATCAAGGTCAAGTGGTGGGTTCGGCTCTAATTGGGCAACCTTTCACCAGCGATCGCTATTTCAATAGTCGTCCGAGTACCACCGCCTACAGTACGGCCGATCCGAAAAACGATCCTAACAAAGTCCTGCAAACCGGAATTTCGGGAGCGAGTAACCTAGCTCCCAGTAACCCCGCATTGATCGATCGCATTAAAGGAAAACCCAATCCCGATCCAGCGAAAGCTGTAGAGGGGGAGATTCCCCGATTAGAGAAGACGGGAATTAAACCCACCGCGGATCTGGTGTACACCTCTGGATCGAGTCTCGATCCCCATATCACCCCAGAGTCCGCCAGAGCGCAGATCGAGCGGGTGGCGCGGGTGCGGGGATTACCGACGAATCAAGTGGAGATCCTCGTTATCAAAAACACCGACGAGCGCTTTCTCGGTATCTTCGGCGAACCGGGGGTTAACCTACTGAAACTGAATCTGGCTCTAGATGCGATCGCAAATACCTGATAGGGCCTCTGATACTCAATCCTGTTTAAAAGGTATAGGAAAGTGGGAAGAGAGAGTTTGCCTTTAAAAACCCCAAGTTAGTAGATTTACAAAAATGGGATACAGCCGCTAAAAAACTAACTGGGAGAGGATTGTTTAGCTGATCTTACCTTGATATTCACATTTAAAACCTTCATCGCGCCAAGCTTCTAAATCAACGGAATTTAAGGGGATGACTTGCCAACAGGGGGGAGAGATTAATTGTCCGACAAAAGCCCAAATTATACTTCTAGTCACATCCAACCCAGTTTTTAGCTTTGATTCGTTATTACCCGGGATACCAATTTCTCGGACTGCATCGATTTCTACTGCTATACCGTGGGATTGCAAGTGAATTGCTGCTAACCATTGAGCGCGGGGTAAATGAGTAGGAGAGGTGACAACTTTTACTTTATGTACTCCCCATTGTTTTAAAATTGGCACAGCAAAGAAAAAATTGCCGAAGGTAGAATCAGCACACTTTTCTAACCAGACGTTAGTTTTTGGCGCTTTTGCCCGTTCAAATAGTAATAAAATACAGGGATCTTCCGAGCCTTGGGAAATTAAAATTGGTATATCGGGGTATTGCTGGGCTAGATTGGCTACATAAATTTCCCGACGAATGCTGCCCCCCAAAACTAAGATGGCCTCAACGGGTTTTTGTTGATTAATTGACCAGCAGATGGCTAAATTAGTCGCTAAATTAAAGATAATAAACCCAAAAACTGCGACCAGAGTTAGTTTTAACCATCTTTGCCAATGCCGGTGTTTACGCGCAACATTTTTCGGTTTTTTCGCCATTGACTTAGAGACGATGTAGGGTAGCTCAAAAAATAGATTTACTTCAGTATTGCACAGCCCGAAACCCTCATGAAATCTTGGGTTATTCTCAATTAGTGCGAAGATTTTATCAATAAGTCCAATTGATCGGGGTAAGCTAAAACGCATCTTAGATGCGTTTTAGCAAGGCAGGAGGCAGGATTAATAAGCGGTTGAGAGTTTTTTGAATTATCAAGATATGTAACTGAAGTGCCTCTAAGCTTACCCCTTAGTAATTGATCAGGGAAAAAAGTGAGAGATTTCACCCAGATTACACTGATAGACAAAATTAACAAATCAACTTTGCTTTAACTCATACTACTCAGTCCTCTATGCTAAGATGATCCAAAAAACGCAAGTTTTTAAGTTGATGGGCAAAAAAAGTTTAATTTTACTCAATAACTAGGGCGTTATTTCTAAGACAGCTCGAAAAAATCAAATTTTGAGTGACGGAGAGCCTTGTTAGTTATTTAAAATTATTCCCTCTTCACCACTGTATATCTAGGAGATTTCCTCGACCAACACTTTGTTAACAAAATCCCCTATTCGAGGTGTCCTGTAACAATTGTGCTTTGATAATTTTTTCTGTGGGGTTGAGTTTCACTAATTGTGAACCTGTCCCGTCTTTACCCGTAACCATCACAGTTTCTACCTCTAAGGGTAGTTTTCGATTCTGATTGGTACTTAATAACACTATACTCCCCGGCCGCGCCGCTACCATGGCCGCTAAACTATCCTGTTTATTGACGAATTGTAAAGCGGGTGAACCAAGATCGCCTAATTGTGATAAGCGTAAATTCTCGATCGCCAGTCTTTTCGCGTAACCCAATCCCGAAATCAGCAGCAGATTTTCCCGATGGGGGAGAGAAACACAGCCAGCTAGATGTTCCCCGTAGCGCAATCGCAAAATTGCTAAACCCTGAGCGGATTTACTCATCATTGGCAATAATTCCTCGCGCACGGGATAACGCAACACCCGACCGCTACTGGTGGCGATCGCTAAGTCCAGGCCTTCGTGAGTAAAAATAGCACCATATAGGCGATCGTCTTCTTTCAATTTCATCAGGGACAAACCCCGACTACCAACCCCCTCTAATTCATCGATGGGAAGCCGCTTTATTCGCCCCTGTTGACTCAGTAAAAGCAATTCTTGATTTTTTTGAGGTTCCGTCAAGAAAAATTGATTTAACACGGCTTCTGACTCTTTTTGTGCGGTTTTGGTCAGCAGACTGGAGATTAACACTGGTTGATTCGCTTGCGGGGGGACTTCCCGGGTAGCAATCGGGTAAGCTTTAGCATTATCGAGGATAACTAGGAAATTTTCCCGTTTTTCGATCGCCTGTTGATAGATAATTAAACCCCGCTCTGGCGCTCGCTGTTCCGGTGTCGTCCAACTAATTTTATCTTCGGCATCAAGCAATAAAATTGCATTTTCTGGGGGTTCTTGGGGCGTAAATAGGCTTAAACTCGGTGCATTCTCACTCTCAGGCTTTTTCTTAACTTTATTCTCCTGTTTTTTAACTTCTGCCTTCAAAGAGGGTGTGGGGTGTGGGGTGTGGGGTGTAGGTAAGGAAACCTCTTTCGTCTGTGGGGGTGAAAATTTTTTCATCGGGACTGTCTCCTGTTTTTTCACCACAGAATCCTGTTTCTTCCCTTCTGTCTCCTGTCTCCTGTCCCCCGACTTGCCGGTGCGAATTTTTGTCCGTCTGCTATCGGCGAATTTTTTCTTTAAAGAGCGCAATTCTTTTTTCAGAGACTTGAGAAACTCCTGACGGTTATGGAGGAGGGTTTCTAACTGTTGAATTTTTGTTTGTAATTCCGTCGCTTCCGTCTCTAACTTTTGTCTTTCCAAACCAGTTAAACGACGTAGGGGCATAGCCAAGATAGAATCAGCTTGAGGGTCACTAATGCCCAATTCTGCCTGAAAACGATACTTAGCCGTCGTCCCATCGGGAGCATTTTTGAGAATATCCACCACTCGATCGATATTCTGCAAAGCTAATAATAAACCCTCCACTAGGTGTAAGCGATCGCTGGCCTGTTGCAACTCGTCGCCATACTGACGGGTGAGAGTTGTTTCTCGAAAGCGCAAGAATTCCTGTAAAACTTGTTTTAACGATAACTGCCGGGGTTGATTATCGACTAAAGCGAGGATAATTGCCCCAAAATTAGTCTGCAGCGCCGTTTGTTGGTATAAAGCCGCCAAAACCTGCTGCGGTTGACTTTCCCGCTTTAATTCAATCACCACCCGAATGCCTTCGCGATTGCTTTCATCGCGGATATCGGCAATTCCCTCCAATTTCCCTAAATTGACTAATTCAGCGATTTTTTCAATCCATGCCGCCTTATTCACCTGAAAAGGCAACTCAGTAACCACAATTGCCGTCCTTTCCCTTCGGCGCTTGCCCTCAATGATAATTGTTTCAGTTTTGGCCACTCCGCGCACGGGAATAATCCCCCTACCGGTGCGATAGGCCTCGCGAATGCCGGTATCATCTAAAATCTCGCCTCCCGTGGGAAAATCGGGACCGGGGATAATTTCTACTAACTTTTCCTCGCTTAAATCGGGATTATCAATCAAAGCGATTAAACCTTCCACCACTTCCCCTAAATTATGGGGAGGAATATTAGTCGCCATCCCCACCGCAATACCAGAACAACCATTAAGAATGAGTATCGGTAACTGAGCGGGTAAAACAACGGGTTCCTGTTGAGAATTATCAAAATTACTGTTGAAATTAACGATAGCTTCGCTAATTCCCCCTAAAACCGCCTGATCACCGATGCCGGCCAAACGGGTTTCTGTATAACGCATGGCCGCCGGGGGGTCGTTATCGATCGAACCAAAGTTACCATGGCCCGATAAAAGTGGGTAACGACTGGAAAAATCCTGTACCATACGAACCAGTGCCTCGTACACTGACTGATCGCCGTGGGGATGATATTTACCCAACACATCCCCCACCACCCGCGCACATTTGCGAAAGGGGCGATCGGGAGTTAAACCCAGTTCGTGCATAGCGTATAATATGCGACGATGTACTGGTTTTAGTCCATCGCGTACATCCGGCAAGGCTCGCCCCACGATCACACTCATGGCATATTCTAGATAGGAGCGTTCCATCTCTTGGTGTAAAGCCGTGGGTATAATTTGACCACTAGCTAAGAAATCCAGTTGTTTGGCCATGAGTCTCTCGTTTTTAATCTGTCTAGCTGTGAATCATAAGGCATTTTGCCCTTTTTAACCTTGTTTATCCCTGAGCTTCCCTATGACAACTGTTTTGATTGTAGAAGACGACCCGATAAATTTTCGCGTTTTTGCCAAAATTTTGACCAAACGAGGTGGTCTAGAGGTCAAAGGGACCGAAGATGTGGAAGAAGTGCTTCGTATTGCTCGGGATAAGGAAGCGGACGTGATCTTAATGGATGTCTCCCTCTCCCATAGTGTCTATGAAGGGAAAGCGGTAGATGGCATTAAAATCAGCCAAATTCTCAAAGCTAACCCCGAAACCGCCGATTTACCCGTTATTCTCGTCACTGCTCACGCTATGGAAGGCGATCGAGAGAATTTTCTCAAGCAGAGTCGGGCCGATGGTTATATTTCTAAACCAGTGGTTGATCACCAAGCTTTTGTTGATCAAATTTTGGCGATCGTCGATCAGAAGCCGGTCTAAGCTTTGAGTCTTCTTTTGTTAGTATATCAGTATTGATATAGGGTGGGCTGAATAAATCTTAAAACCTTATTGGGTAAGACTTTTAGACTTTTTGTCAATCAAAAAGTACCGGCGACGGAAGTGATTGGGGGGAAAATCCCTGGACTTTTCCCCTGAAAATTAGGTAATTGACCCCCTCAAAATCGGTAAAACCCTACACCCTACACCCTACACCCTACACCCTGTCCCCACAAGAAACTTTTTGCCGCAAACCCTACTTAATCCTCCACTCTGCCATAGATGGCGTAGGCTCGATCGAGCGACCAGGCCCACATTTGATCCCCTAGGGAAAAATGCCACCATTCCCCCTTATGTCGGCTAAATCCCGCCTCCTCCATCACTTTAGCCAATAAAACTCGTTTTTGATGATAACTCTGTTCTCGTCGGCTTTTTGCGGCGATATAATAATCGGGATGCGATCGCTCTCCGATCTCATCGATTTCTCCCCCCATGTCGATGGCTTGTCCCTTCTCGTCCACCAGGGTAATATCGATCGCCGCTCCGGTACTATGGGGAGGCGGAGTGGCGGCATTATCGCTGGGAATTGCCCAAATAGTGTAAACTTCTGTTAAAATCGCTTGACTTTCTGCCTCCGATAGTTTCTCTTTGGCTAATCCTCTTGTGTCTAGGAGAGTCTGAAAACTATAATCGACCATAAATTGTTGCACTTCCACCGGTCGATAGGCATCAAAAATCAAAATTTGCCAACCGGGTTGATAGACTTGCAGACGGTTTTGAGCGTCAATCAGAGCATTTAACACCCCTTGTCGCAAAAAATAGGGAGATTTACCCCGATAATTAGCTCCTAATTTCTCGTAAGCGTGGGGAGAAGGGATAACAAACTTATCTGCGGGTATAGGTACTAGGGGTTCCCCACATTCACGAATAGGAATTTTTTGGTAGGGTTTCATCGCGTCGTCGGGAAACAGTAATTTTATTGATGGTCAACTCGATCGCCAGTTTACATAAACCCGTTATTCCTCCTCCTCATCGGTTGTAGGGAATTTCATACTGGCCCAAGTTAACTGTTTTTGCGGGTCTTTTTCCGGTTCACTAAAACTCTCTTTGAGTTGTTCTTTCACCTGAGCAATATTGCCACTTTGAGCGGCATTCTTTAGATCATAGACATAACGAGCATTTTCGATCGCTTCCTCTTTACTACGAGAACTAGACTCAAAGCATTTTTCTAGGTCTTTGTAAATACCCTTGCGAGAGATTTTGAGAAAATATTGACGTTCCGTATCGATAAGTTTAGCCAATAATTCTAGGTGCATGGAATCCTCGGCACAGATATCCGCGAGGATATCCCATTCTTCACTCCCCAAAAGATTATTATCCGCTCCAGGTCGCGGGTCTTGAAAAGTTTCTCCAGTCACTTGTTTATAAATCTTCGGTAATTGGTCATCAAATTCGTGCTTTTCTTCCCTCCAAATCCGGCGAATTTCGCTGAGTTCCTCCGTGGTAATTAGGGTAATATCTTTCATATCCTCTGGGGCATTAGTACGCACGCTCTCCTGGGCCTCTAATACCCTTCTCAGCCAATATTCCCGCCATTTTTTAGTATAAGGTCCCGGTATAGGTTCGATCGATATTTCTCCATTTAAGTTTCTTTCAAATAATTGTACTTTCCCAACAAGACGACGGAAATCACGTCTCTCTCTATCATCCAAAAGGTCTAATTCATTTCTAAGTTCTACGAGTGGTTGTAACCATTCCTTTTCTTGGTCATTCTGAACCATCATACTCAGAGATGTATCTTTATCTACCAAAGTACAAACCCAACAACCAAAACGGGAACTTCCACAGCTAGGACTGGAGGTATCTACCACCAGGGGACATTCATTATCCGCAGTCGCTCCTCGATACATTGCTAATAATTCTTTGTTGTCTCCTCCCCAGGGATTTTCCCACTGCATTAAGTACATCCATACTTCATCAGTACGCCAATCTTCGATCGGACTATAAACGAGAGAATTGGGCATATTTGCATTAGGACTCAAACGCTCACGAAGTCTTTTAGCTTCTAATTTTTCCATCACCTTAGCACGACGAGAGCTTTCTGTTTTGCGGATTCCCAAAACTAATATTGTTTCCCCACAATTTCTGATGACTTCACGAATAAAGTTATTAGAAGCGTTAATTTTCAGTCTTCCAGTACACCAACGAAATTTCAAACGGGGAGCAGGATAACCCTTACCTATTAATCCACTCCAAAAGCGATCTTCTACAGCAGGATAGAGTAAATGTGATTTAAATGGCATTCTATGAGCTTCTGAAGCTTTTTCCAGCTTTTCCATCGACTTTCTAACCCATGCGGAGACAATGGGATTTTCAACCATTGTGTCGGTGGTGATCACATGAATAGTTTTTTGTCGCTTCTCTAATGGTAAAGCAGCGATCGCATTCCAGATTAACTGTAAAACTGCTGAACTATCTTTTCCCCAAGAAACACCAATAATCCAAGGAATCTCATCTAAACAGTAGAGCTTTTGTACTTCTTGAGTCAGTAGTTTAATATCTTCTACGAACTCATCAATAGTACGATTCGGTAGTAGAGAGGTTTGGATTGCGGTCATTACATATATGCTTTTAAAGTTCTCCTCTCTATACTGTATGTCTAATTAGTAAAACCTATCAATAGTCACAGGAAAAGAGAGATAAAGCAAAACTGCTCGATCTCTGCTTGTGATTTCAGAAGGTATATAAGACTGAATTGCTCTAAATATACTCGAAACTAGATTAAAATTATCCCAGTTTTCTCTTGTACAGCATCTCTGGCGATTTTAAACGCTTTATCGACTGCTGTTGTCTGTGTAACTATCTTTTTAGCACCAGCATCATCAATCACGATACTATTTAGCCATAAAGCTGAGTCACGGGTATAATCCAAACCCGCAAGTGCTTTAATTAGAGCTTCTCGCTGTAAATCAGTGAATTCTTGTCCAAAAAAGATGAAATGTCCAATTCGACTAAGTACCTGAAACCCAACGGTATTAAAATCCACACGCTGTTGTCTGAGATCGTACAAGTTGAGATTGACCGTTTGAGATGCAGGTTGTAGCAAAAGTCGCCAAGTATCATTGTTTTTGGCGAATTCTGTGTAAAAAATCTTCAGTCTCTCTAACATTAGCAAAAATTCACTCTTACTTTGACGAGAATGAGATTCTATAACTGGTTTTCGAGATGAACCAAAAAGAAATTCAGCGACACCGATTCTTAACTGACTCATAGTAAACATATATTTGGCGTCTTTTCCGATAGTACGAGAGATTTTATCAATCCGTCCATTGAAAATGACTAAATCTTTAGTAATTGTCCGAGTCAACTTAGCAAGAGGATCAGTAACGTCGAAAGCAGCCAATAAAGCAGGAGGGATGGGTTTATTTTTGGCACAATCGGCAAAATCTTGATGAATTTGATCCATATCTGCTTCTTGAACTACCAGCACAGTTACGCTGTCGTTACGCAAGTCAGGTTTTTCAGGTAAAACTTTTTCGATCGCTTTTAACCGATGTTGACCGTCAGTAACATAAAGTTCTACATCTATTGGCATAACAGCATAACCGAATTTGACTGGACCTGCACCATAGGTAAAAACTTTGATCGGTGTATTCGAGTTAAAGATGAATGGGGGCAAAATATACTGATCCGTATCTTGCAAATACTTTGCAATCTCGTTAACGTGCTGGAGAATAAGTGGTCTGTTCATGACTTCATCCGCATTAGACTTATTCTTTTTAGCTTCAGCACTCTGTAATTTTGCCAATTCAATCAGCAGACTACAAGGTAGAGAAAAAACTAGATGAGTTCTTCCCCCCTGTTCGTAAACATGACAAATAAAAACTCTCGCTCCTGATGTGGCCGAATCAGCGAAAGCTAAAGTCTGCGCTTCATCTTGTCTTTGACAGTGTACGAGGTCAGCACTGGAACGGTAGCCGTCGTCATTGACAGCCGATGTGATCTGAGTCATAATTAACCTTGAAAAAATGTCCAAAAACAATTAAGTACATACAAACGTCCGAGAAGTCCTACTGCAATAGGTACTTATCGGAATTTTTGTTTATGCACTGAATCTAGTTTAAAGAAAGCTTTTAGGCTTGTCAATGGCCGATATAAAGTTAAAATACCGTTTTTGCAGTCAAGATATGGACTGATTTTGGTTTTTGCAGTCGAAAAGTAGATTGATGGGTAGAATTCAGTAGGGTATAGGTACGATACCCAAAACAGCGATCGCGATCTATAGAACATTTGTGCTAATAAAAAAACGGACTTGTGGGAGAGTAGTTAACCTAATAATAGCCACAGGTTAATTCTAGGGATTAGCTGAAAAAAATACTTTCCAACCGGCAGTAGCGATCGCACTTGCCAAAAGAATAATCAATGTCCAAACCTGATTTTTTTGGGTTCCTTCCACTGATTTTAGGCGATTATCGATGCCCTCAACCTTTTCAGTTAACTTTGCCTGTCCTACCTCCAGCTTATTTAACCGTTCGTCGATTTTGTCAAATTTTTGGTTAACATCTTTTTGTAAGCTGTCAATTTTCCCCTCAATCCTAGTCAAAACAGCTTCTAGGGAATAGGTAACGGTTTCGTTAGACATAGTATCAACTCCCATTAGATATATTTTCTCGGTTCCCTATCGGGGACTATTTTAAGACTAAACCAGTTCGAGGTTGTCTGAGAAGAGCGTTTTTCTGGGATGACAAAACTTGAAACCGTGAATAATAGCCACAGATTAATTCTAGGGATTACCCGAAAAAAATACTTTCCAACCGGCAGTAGCGATCGCA
>NZ_JAJTDH010000153.1:0-5673 GCF_021300285.1 Microcystis sp. 49638_E5
TCAATTTCAACGGGGTTGATTAGCTCCATTGTCCCTTTTTGGACAAATAGAAGCATTAGCCCATTACGCTCTACCGGTTCTGAGTGAGCGAGGAGAATTAATTCATCCAATTCTTTTACTTGGTAAATAGGAGCGTCAACAGGAACAAGCGCATCCTCTGCGTAGCTGCTTTTTTTTGTGTAGCACCATTGCTGGTTCGTTATGTGGCATTTTATTAGGCATGCCTCATACGCTCGCATTTTATATGACGGAATTTTGAAGTAGTACATTGTTTTTCCTTATGTTTGTGGTTGATTTGAGCCTTTTAGTGCCATGCTCAGGGACGTGGGAGTATTATTTTAGATTGGCGTAGGCGGTATCTATGATGATGTTTATTCTGTCGAAGAAATGAGATTGGAAGGGAGTCTGTGAGTTGCATTCATCGTCGTTAAAATCGATGTTGACAAGTACCCAATTAACGTCTGGTATTTCTTCCTCTAGTACATCTCGGATTTGTTCGTCCTCAATGATTACTTCTGGTCGTCCGATTAACTTTATGTCCCAGTCCCATAGAGCACCTTTCTTTCTGAAGAAATAACAGTTTTTCTCGTAGACAATTAGGAAGTCGCCATCCTCATGATGGCAAAATACCTCTGTTAGCTTTTCGTTGTACAATGAGGAATAAAGAGATGGGCATAGCGGCAGTTTTGGTGCGGCTGTTATCCTGTCGTAAAGGTCTTGTATGTCGCGTGGTGTAACTCCGATTCCTTCGATACTAATCATTTACTTTATCCTCTATGTTTGGTTAATTGCCCCTTGCGGGGCTTTTTAGCTACTCTTCAATTTCTAGCCATCCAATGGCATCATTTAGCTCTTGAACTTCGGCGTTGACCTCGATAACCCGTTCTCGTAAGGCTTCGATTTTAGCCTCTACTTCTAAGGCTTGACGGTCGTTAGCCTCTAAATCCTTAATTAATTGACTGAATCGGCTTGCCATGGGTTTGTGTCCTCTGTGTTTGATATCTTCACTATATGGGAGTTCCCCTATATTGTCATCAGTAAATATACTGAACTTTTCTAGGAGAGATTCCATTGCTGTCTTTTGTATCGGGCAAAGTCAAAAATCCAATAATCTAGCTTGTTATGGGGATCGTTAAAGGGATGAGTATAAATTTCTTCCCCGTTAATTCCTCCCCATTTTTGCCGATAATAATCAAAATTCCCTTGGTGGGTACGTCCGTTTTCCCGCATAATTTTAGGATCGGAGCCTATCGCTCTAGAGCCTTGAATTTTCCCATTTACCAATTCCCCATGAATTAGTTCTAAATCTGGGATATTTTCGCATTGAATTTTTGATAATTTAGCCCGATAGTGATAGTCACAATCTTCTAGGTAGGCAGGGTAGATATTCTCGTCAAAAAATCCGACAGTTTCTAGTGCTAGGGGAGTGATCACAAAAGCACTCATACCCCATCCAAAAAGCAATCCATGAGTATCTAATCGCGGCTCTACAAAAGCTTTTATCTTGGCTAGGTCGTTTAGTCCTAGTTCGATATCAGAATTGAGAACTAGCCAATAAGGAGCCAGTGGAGTAGATTTAATAATTGCGTTCCAGCTAGCTCCTACTCCTAGATTATGTCCACAGGAATAGATTAGATGCTTTTCTATTAAATCCTCGAATTGGATATCTCCTCTAGGACTAAGATCAAGATGAGTATTCCAAGTAAATCTATAATCAAAGCCCCATGTTTCTTTTTGGATAGAAAGCGAATTACATAGCCTTTGGAGCAAATCAGGACGATTGATATACGGAACTCCAATTACTGGTTTGTTGCCCATTAAGTTTGTCCTTTGTACTTGATACTTTTACTATATAGAAATTTCCCCATATTGTCATTGGTAAATATACTTAAACATACTCAATTGAACTTCGGTTACTGGTGTATTCTCCACATAATTTTGTCCAAGTAAATACCTGAATACCATTCCACCAGGTATGGTGTCCATTGCCAATGGTGGGAAAGTCTAACACTTTTTGACATTCAGGATGATCCATTAAAAAGTGCTGATTGGCTAGTTTACAATCTTTTTCGTTAGTGTCATCCACAATGATTAAGGCATCGTCCGCAAGGTGAGGAATAGCCAGTTTTAAACCTTCGTATTGACTATCGTAGTCATGCGCCCCATCGTAGACATATATCCCTATTTTGGCGGGGTACTCAAACATATTAGACTTAAAATAATGCCGAAAATCATGATTAATTAAGTAGATATTTCTTTCTAATCCTTCTCGGTTAGCATTTTTGATAAATAGCTCTTGATTGTTGCCATGATCAAATTCAGAAAAGTTGTCGATGGCTATCCCCTTGGGGTTCAAGGGTAGATTAGGAGCGTCTAACATTGCACCGCAGATCATAGCTCCCTGATAAGTTCCTACTTCTAGATAAACCTCACCCTTTTCTAGATACCTTACAGCCAGATTAAGAAGGGTTAGGACATTTTGAGTTGTCATTCCATTTACTCTTTTGAGTAAATTTGCAAATCGGGAATCTTTCGGGGTGACATCTTCCGTTCCCCAGTTGTTAAACTCAAGGGGCAAATTAGCTAAAAATTCTTTGGTTTCCATGGGTTTTAATTAAGTGGTTAAATTTCTTTTTATTCTGTACTAAATAATCAGGAAATGTGTCATCAATCGGACATATTTTTAATTGTTGTCCGTTCCACAAGATGGCATTATCTACCCAGTTATTGGTATTTTTCCGATTCTCATGGGAGTTCATTTCTACATGGGCATAGCTTTCTAGTTTCTGCAACACCCTGTCTTTCCCCCCAAGATAGCTAAAGTGCCATCCGTAGCGCTCACAGGGGACAAAATTATCAATCCTACCCCGTAGCAAGCTCAACGATTCCCCTTTAATGTATTCGTGGTAGGGGATAGCTTTTGGTCCTGCCCATCCACAGGAAAAGGTATTTAGCCAGAAATAAAAAAGATGCTGATTAAAAGCAGCAACTCCCATATCAGAGGTGTAGGCTTTAACCGATTCAGCCGAAGGAATTTCATCAGCATCTGAGACTATCACAAAATCCCCATCTTCTAATTCTGGAACTCCTAGCCTGATAGCGTCCCTTTGCCCTTTTTCCCGAACCCAAGAATCTTGTGTATCAGGAGGCTCGTAAACAACGTGAATAATGCGGTCGTGAAAGTTTTTGAATAAATGGGCATTTTCTTGGTAATAAAGTGGCTTGGGATTGCCTGAGTGTGTGACAGAGGACTCGACTAAAATAAATTTATCAATTACTTGATCTAGTTCATTTAGTCTGATTTCTAATAATTCTAGCTCATTGAAAAACATAAAGCCATCATAGATTTTACCCATTTAATCCTCTAGCCATTTGATAAATTTATCGGCGACAAACTCCCAAGTAAACTGACTTAATCTGTTTTTTGCTCTAATTGCTTTTATTTCGGCAATCTCAGGATCGTTGTACACTTCACGCAAAACATAGGCAACATCGTCAAAACAAACATAAGCACGTTCTAGGCTTAAAATAGGATCGGTTAACATCATTGTTGGTTCAACAGGATAACCACTTTTTTCGTCAAACAATTCACCTAAAGCGGCAAAATTTGTATAGATTTGAGGACAGCCTACCATGGCGCTTTCGGTAGAAGTCAAGCCCCATCCTTCTCCTGTTGAAACATTAACGTTAACATCTACGGCATTATAGAAAAGATTTAAAAGTTCATTCGGAATTTGTGGATGCAAGTAGGAAATTGTAGGCTTTCCATTTTCATCAGTTTCTGTTGCGGGAAGTAGTAATTGTCCTTCTAGTTTTACCCCGTACAATTCACATTGTCTAGAAAATAATTCTTGTACCCAAAACCCAACATCTTTAAAACCGCAATGAAGGTATAGGTAAGGAATCTTTTCTAGTCCAGATTCTTTTACCCAAACTGCAAACTCAACAAAAGCCTTAACCAAAATGTCAAGGCGTTTCCTCTCTGTATTCCTGTTAGCAGAAAACACAATAAAACTATTTTCAGAAATGTAATCTTTAAAAAGAGCTTTTCTTGCTTCTTGTTTGTCTAGAGGATAAAAACAAGGACTATTTCCATGGGGAATAATTTCTATTTCTTCGTCCCATCCAGCTTTTTTAATAACATTTACTCCAAAATTGGTGTAAGTAGCTATCTTGTAAGCCTTAGAGAAATTGCAAATTAAAGGTGCGCTGTATCCTTCACTATCTACAGGAAAATAGAAGTAGAGTTTTCGCTCTAGCAGTTTTGGGCAGAAATGGAGGTAGTAGTTGATAATCCAAAGATCATTAAGAATTACCACCTTATCAAATTCATCAAGATTGATTCTCTTTTCTAGAGCTTTATAACCATAGGGATCGTTATTTTCAGGGTCAAAACAGCTAATAATGCGACAAGAATTTATCGCTACTATTTTGTCGCAGTCAAAATTCAGGGCATATACGGTAATATCATAAATTTGCTCCAATCTGGTTATAATTTCAAATCCTACCCTTCCGAAACCCGATGGGGGGCTTGTATCTTCAAGCGATTTTATTGGACTATCTCCGAGCCACAAAAGCTTAGGTTTTTCCATGTTGCAATTTATCCCAGTGAATTTACAAAAAGAGAAGCTTTGTATTTTGACAAAGCAGGGACTAGGCTGATCGCATCCTCTACCGATTCAAATTTTTCTGATTTAATTATTTTTTGGCTATCTGCTACAGACAGACCTAAGTTTCTTAAAGTTTGTAGTGTTACATTGTTTAGGTCAATTTTTTCCCCAGACTCGGTTTTATCGGCTAATACCTGCTCGTCTGGCTCCAAGCTCCAACCATCTCTTAGCCAAGCTTCAAGGTCTACGGGGTAAACTTCCTGCTCTTTTTCGTCCTTGTAAATAACGTACATATCCATCGGCTTACCATGGCTCTTAATAATGTTCTATACTATAGTACATTATGAGAAAAGAAAAAACATGGCTGATTGAACATCAGGAGTATGTTAGGGTTAATCGCCACCCTGAGATGTCTTTTTGTGAGCTATTTCTTGATAGGGAAGCCAAGCCATGAGCCGACTAAATCCTCTCGTGTTTCCATTGCCAACGGGACTTAAAAACACCTACTCAGGCATTCCTGAGAATACTTGGTTATTCGATGCTTCCAAGTTAGGCTTGGCAGGAGATTATCTAGTTTTATGGATACCTCCTGACGACTACAAAGCTGATCTGCCTACTGTGGAAGTGGTTTCTGGCTACAGTTCTAATTTTGTCAGCCCCGATGGTGACACCTATCAAATCCAAGCCACAATTAGAGATGGGAAAGAGTCAGCCGAACAAATATTAAAAGAACTAATTAGGCGCTCTTATTCAGGGGATACAGTTACTCCAATCACGCTTTACGACTACCACCGTGCGACTATTGACAGCCAATACACAGCCCGTCAGGGGGTAATGTGGATAGAACAGCCTACGGGTTCTTTTCGTGGTTCTAATCAAAATTTAAGCCAAGGTTTTAATGTTGTTTTTAAGGAGTTGTAACCATGTGGATTAAGACCAAAGTTAAAGGCAAAGCGTCCAGATTGATTAATTCCGATTCTTACGATGAGATAATGACCGATTTAGACGATCTATCTATCGTGGCGGTAAGCTGTGGATTTAACGGGACTGAATTAACTATTAA
>NZ_JAJTDH010000154.1:0-4941 GCF_021300285.1 Microcystis sp. 49638_E5
GAGAGGCCGCCTTTAGCGGGAATCCGATAGAGAGGTTCGTAGTTAACCCAGTACGGGTCAAAGCGTACAAAGCTAATTCTAGATGCAATATTTGCGTACAGAATTAGTAACTATAATGGGGCTTGACAGGTGGTATCAGTTATATCACCATAAGCGAATGCGTAATACCCGTCCTATATCTTGGATTAAAGCGGCACGGAAAGATTTTCAAAAGTTTCCCAAGGAAGCCCAAGAAATTGTACTTGACGCTTTAACTATTGCAGCAGAAGGGGCAAAATCATCCCTAACCAAGCCTTTTAAGGGGATAGGTTCTGGTGTGTTCGAGATTGCTCTACCTTTCAAGGGGGATGCCTATCGAACTATTTATGCTGTCCAGTTAGGTGAGGCTATCTGGGTGATTCATGCCTTCCAGAAAAAATCCCCAAAAGGGATCAAAACACCACAGCAAGAAGTCGAAGTTATCAAAGCACGGCTCAAGCGATTGAAGGAGGAACTCTCATGAGTGAAGAACAATTTGAACTGGTACAAGGTAGCGGGAATGTGTACCGCGATTTTGGCGATGTAGATGCGGACGTGCGACAAGCGAAAGCACTGCTTGCTGCTGAAATTATCAAGGTTCTGGAGAAGGAAGACTTATCAACCCGCGATGCTCAAGTGCGAACTGGAATTAATCACAGTGAATTTGTTCAGATTCGCCATGCTAATTTGGAACGCTTTACTATTGACCGTTTGATATCAATTTTGGGTCGTCTCAATCAACAGGTTGAAATTACTATTACGACCTATCCAAGACCGACTGATTCTTCACCAATGGCATCCTAACTGTAATTGAGTGTGGGTCGATGGGAACGACCGCGCCACCAAGCTAGTAGGGTACTAGCGATAAAAATACTCGAATAGGCCCCGGCTACAAAGCCAATAATTAAAGCTAGGGCAAAATATTTTAAGGTGCTGCCACCAAAGAGAAAAATCGCCACCAGAGGCAATAAAGTAGTCAGGGTGGTATTAATTGAACGACTTAGGGTTTGACTCACCGCATTATCGACAATTTCATCCACGGATAATTCGGGGGTATTAGCAAAATTTTCCCGGACGCGATCATAAATTACCACTGTGTCATTAACAGAAAAGCCCACAATTGTCAAGAGGGAAACCAAAAATAAACTATCCACTTCTACCCCCGCAATTAAGCCTAAAACCGCAAAGACCCCTAAAGTGATCAAAACGTCGTGCAGCAGGGCGACAATGGCAAAAAAAGCGTAATCCCGTTGAAAACGGAAGCTTAGATAGACAGCAATGCCAAAAAATGACACTAATAAAGCTAAAAATCCCGACCTAAATAATTCTTGACCGATGGTCGGTCCGACGGTATCGATTTGACTGGTTTCGGGGTCAAAGGCGCCAATTTTCTGATTTAAGGTGTCGAGTAATTTCGTTCTCTGTTCTTCTGCTAGGGTTTTAGTTCGCACCGATAAAGTATATTTATCCAACACCTGCACACTACTGTTACCCAATCCTTCCTCGTCTAAAATTCCTTGCACTTCGGCAGTAGTTAAGGGTTTCTCACAGTTATTCTTTTTGGCACAGGCTAATTCTATCTGAATTCTCGTACCACCAACAAAATCTAAACTCGGTCTCAAAGGCGCTTGAATAGTGAACCAAGAAATCACCATGGCCAAAATACTACCAATCGTCAGCAAGGCCGAGACTGTCCACCAAAAATTACGCTGTTTTGTAACGTTAAATGCCATATCGATTAAGTAACAAGGAACAAAGGAAAAAAGGGATTTGGGGAGTGGGGAGTGGGGAGTGGTAATCGGTGGGTTACGGCGAATCAGAAATTATTGGTCAACAGCATAACTTATCGTCGCCTAACCCACCCTACACCTGACTCCTGATAACTGAATTATTGGTTTACCGGTAAATTAGGGCAGAAAAGTTGCGGTTTTTGACGGACGCTGGGGACGTTTAACACGGTGATTAACAGGAGAGTGCGACTACAGGTTAAAGCGGTAAACATACTCACAGCTACCCCAATGGCTAAAGTTAAAGCAAAACCCTTGACTAATCCCGAACCCAACCAAAATAGGGCAGCACAGGCGATTAAAGTAGTGACATTACTATCAAGAATACTGGAAAAAGCCCGATAAAATCCCGACTCTACTGCCCGAAATAGGGATTTTCCGGCCCTTAATTCCTCCCGGGTACGCTCAAAAATTAGTACATTTGCATCAACTGCCATGCCGATACTGAGGATAAATCCAGCAATACCGGGTAACGTCATCGTGACTCCCACTAAGGCAAAAGCCCCCAGAGAGAGAATAGTATAGATAATCAGGGAAACATCGGCAATAATACCGGGTAAACGGTAATAAACCGCCATGAAGATTAAAACTAACAGTAAACCCACTAAACCAGCGTAGATACTGCGACGGATACTATCCTGGCCTAAAGTTGCCCCGACGGTGCGAATTTCTTCCACTTTAACGGGGAAAGGTAGAGAGCCACCGCGCAATTGAATCGCTAGATCGTTGGCAGTTTCGGCGGTAAAATTACCAGTAATCACGGCCCGGCCTCCTGTAATTCCCGTTTGGGCAAACTGCACATCAACCACAGGGGCGCTAATTAATTCATTATCAAGGAAAATCCCAATACTGCGACCAGTACCCGCGATCGCTTTAGTTAGTTCGGCAAATTTACTGCCCCCTTCCGAGTCGAAAGTAATGGCCACTTCCCAGTTAGTGCCTTGGGTGGAACTAATAGTGGCATTTTGCAGATTTTTTCCAGTTAAGTCCACCGATTCAAATAAATTTAAAATCGCCTCTTTAGATTTTTGCAGAGATTGTTCTAGTTCGGCAATTTTAGCGGCATTTTCGGGTTTATTCTCGGCTTTGAGGGCGGCTAATTCCGCTTTTTTTTGTTGAAAAATTGAATATTCAGCCCGGAATTCTCCTTCTGTACCTTGTTTTTGCTGACGAAATTCTAATTGGGCCTGAACATTTAAGTTTCTCTCAGCTTCTTTGGGATTTGTAACCCCGGGCAGTTGCACAATTACCTGATTTTTACTGTCCACAGTCTGCACTAATGATTCAGAAACACCGAGGGCATTAACGCGATTTTCAATCACATTTTGTACGGCTTTTAAATCATTAGGTTGAATGGTTTTGACGGTTTCAGTGGGTTTAACCTGAATGGTTAATTGACTACCACCGCGCAAGTCTAAACCTAACTGTAGGGGTAACTTAATCAGGACGAAGATCGAGGCAACAACCAGGCCGATGATCAGTAACAATAACCAATTTTGTCTCTGCATAACTTCAGTATCAAAAGGAGAATTTTTTAAATGCGATCACCGACCATTTTTTGGACAGCTTCGACAATTTGATTAGGTTGAATAATCGTCAATCTTTCTAGATTACCGTTATAAGGTGTGGGGATATCTTGGGAAGATAATCTTAACACGGGGGCATCTAATTCATCGAATAACTGCTCGTTAATTAAAGCAATTAACTCAGAAGCAATTCCCGCCGTTTTCATACATTCTTCCACGATAATCACCCTATGAGTCTTGCGAATCGAAGCGGCAATCGTCTCCATATCAAAGGGTTTCAGGGAAATTAAATCGATAATTTCTGGATCGTAGCCATCTTTTTCTAACTGTTTTAATGCCTGTAAACAGTGATGACGCATCCGCGAATAGGTGAGAATGGTGATATCTTCTCCCTTGCGAACGATTTCCGCCTTATCGAGGGGTAAAAGATACTCGGTATCAGGTAAATTTTCCTTGAGATTATAGAGAAGAACGTGTTCAAAGAAAAGCACGGGGTTATTATCTCTAATCGCCGATTTTAATAAACCTTTGGCATTATAGGGAGTGGAACAAGCGACAATTTTTAGACCGGGTACCGCGTGAAAATAGGCCTCTAAACGTTGGGAATGTTCCGCACCTAATTGTCTCCCCACACCCCCCGGACCACGGATAACCATGGGGATTTTAAAATTACCGCCAGAAGTATAACGTAACATCCCAGCATTGTTGGCAATTTGGTTAAAGGCAAGCAGAAGAAAACCCATATTCATGCCTTCAATAATCGGACGCAATCCCGTCATGGCTGCCCCCACTGCCATGCCCGTAAAACTATTTTCAGCGATGGGAGTATCTAAAACCCTTAAATCGCCATATTTTTTGTAGAGATCTTTGGTAACTTTGTAGGAACCACCGTAATGACCCACATCTTCACCTAAAACAAATACTGTCTGGTCGCGGCCCATTTCCTCATCGATCGCCTGTCGCAAAGCATTAAATAATAGGGTTTCTGCCATATCAAGTCCCCGCTTACAATTCGGTCATCTTATCACTAAACTTATTATCTTACCCCTTTTCTGGCCCGAAGGAGCGGGAATTATGAATTATTAATTATGAATTATGAAGTGGGGAGATGGGGAGAGGGAATTATGAATTATGAATTATGAATTATGAAGTGGGTAGATAGGGAGTAGGTAGGTGGAGGACGTAGGTTGGGCTTCGGCCGTGAGCTTTTGCCGAACGGTTGAAGCATGAAACCCAACGCCCAATCATGTTACGCTACTGCTCCTACAAATAATTGTGCCTCCCTACTTCATAGATAATAGTCTATTCTAGTTCCCGACAATCGGCCGGCAAAGAACTAAGATCAAGATCAAGCAATCCCCTACCGTTAAAGCTGTTGACATCCTCGCCGCCGTAAAACGGACGGCGATTCCCAAACCTCACGATTTGAGTTTCTGCTTCTTTCCCGAAGGATTTTTCGCACCTGCCGCCCCAGATTTACTCTGTTCTGGTCATCAGGTCGCTCTACAGACTGACACCGCAAGCCCTGCGGCCAAAATATTTTTACTAGCGTTAATATCTCGGTCATGGTGTGTCCCACAGTCTGGACAATCCCACTCTCGAACATTTAA
>NZ_JAJTDH010000155.1:0-4893 GCF_021300285.1 Microcystis sp. 49638_E5
CTCTTGAAGCTAATTATGATGATTATCTTGAAAAAAAATGATAATTAGACAGAAGTTCTCTTGTTCACATAGAGAACTTTATCTTCTTTTGTTTTCAAAATGAGAATTGCTGGAAATTAATCATCTTGATTTGAGCGAATTTTAAACCCACATTCCGCACCCTAGTCGTTGAAATCAAAAGTTGCTCTAGCCCTTGTATAGTAAGACTTTTAGCGATTACTAAGAATTATGAAGTGTCACACTCTAGTCAGCGATCGCCAGCTTAATGAGAGTTTATCTCAATAATTTGGTATCAGAGCTATCAGATTTTTAGGGCTAATTGTGCATCTGCTAGACAAACAAATTAGCCTGTAATTCAGAGCCAGCAATCGTTTTGACGATTTGGATAAAATTTTCAATGTGACACTTTAGGGTGCGGAATGTGGGTTAAAACGTACCTCTTCAAGTAAGATATTAAATCTTTGATCATTTTCTGGTTATAGCGGTGTGCAGTTGAATGAAATACATACAAATATACTCATTAATTAATTGGGATCGCATAATAATTGATCTAAACATCAATAGTACCCATATATGTATTTCACTCAATCGAATACCGCTATAGAAGCACAAATTTTAACAGAAACCGGAGAACCAAAGTAAATGAGTTAACGTTTAAGACTCACCTCGTAAGCTGAAAACCCTTATTCTCTCGTTAAAAATGTCTCAACTCCACACTCCGAACTCACATTAGACATTACACAGTAAAACAATGCCAATGACTGTAATAAAAGTCCCCACAATGGCAGAAAGGGTTACTTTTTCTTTCAAAAAGATAACTGCTAAAGGAAGCACAAACAGGGGTTCAGTTGAATTTAAGGTATTAGCAATGGAGACATCAATATATTTAATCGCCACTAAAGATAACCAAAATCCACCAAAGGTAATCACAGCAACGGAGATAATTAATCGCTTCATCAGATGAAAATCCTTGAGAGGATTGATCCATAAACCGACTCGTTGGGTGACTAAACCAAAGAAAAAGATTCCCGTCGTTCCCGAAAGCATCCGGATGAAAGTGGCTTGAATGGCCGAAATATCCGCTAATCCTTGCTTGGCTACAATTAACGATACAGACATACAAAAGACGGAGAGAAGCCCCAAAACAATACCGCGCAAACTTGAAGAAGTCTCATCATGGGAAATTTTGGCATAAAGGACGATTAATACCCCGGTTAATACTAGGGCAATCCCTCCCCAAGTCATCGGTGTGGGGGTTTCTCCTAAAAAGACAACCGCAAGAATAACGGTGAACACTTCTCCTAATGTGAGCAGTAAAATCAAGGCATGAGGACCGATATTTTGTAAAGCTGCGAAAAAAAAGGTATCTCCCAAGGTAATTCCTAATAAACCACTGAGAATAAGAAGCAATAGGGGTTCTCGACTAATATCTTGATAACCCGTTAGCAAAACAGCGATCGCTAGAAGGACAATACTAATTGTTCCTTTCGCCAACGTCAAAGCCAAGGGGGAAAGATGTTCTCCGAGTCGTTTAAAGAGAATTGAGCCGACTGCCCAAGAAGCGGCTGATACCAAGGCGGCTGAAATACCGATAATGCGAAGATTCATAATAAATTCAAGTTGTCCAATTTACACTTTTCGGAAGACCAGTACATACCGTTGGGGAATAAACTGATACTGAGTTTCTAACTGAAATCCATATCGTTCTAATTGAGCGATAATGAGTTCTTTGGCGATAAAAGGACCGTGATAGGGTAAGGTTTTATCCTCCACAACCGCATTGTCAACGACGATAAAACGACCACCGGGTTTGAGGGCATCTCTGATACTAGCAATATAGCTTTGCCGAACGGATTCACTGTTAACTGTATAGATGATATGATACAGAGAACACATATAGGCTAAATCCACTTGATTCGGTGGAATTCCTATACTATCGATGTTGGACAAGTGAACAAACTCAATATTGTTAAAATCGTATTTTTCGGCGACACTTTTGATAAAATCAACGTGAGTTTTCACCGTATCAAGGGCAAGAACTTTTCCCTTAGCTCCCACCGCTTCAGAAAATTTAAAGGTAAAATAGCCAGGTCCACTGCCAATATCTGCAATGGTCATCCCCGGTTCAAGATTGAGTACCTCCATCATTTTACTGGTTTTTTCCCATTCTTCTCGACGGGGATTATTAAAGAGAATAAAGTCTTCTAGATAAGCCAGTCTTTCTTGTCCTTTAAAGGTTTGGGCATCTTCAAACTCTTTGAATTTGTATTTGCGCTCAAGATATTCTTTTAAGTTGGCAAAGTCATTTTCTGACCAAAAGTTAAAAAATTCTCGATGATACTTATCGGACAACATTTGTTGTTGTTTATCAGGGGGAGCTAATAAGTACCAAGCAAACCATTGAAGGGCTGTGTATTCTCCTCCATAGTTTTCTTTGGGAATAATGCGATCATAAACCGTACTCGCTGCCGTAGCTGCCTCTAAATTGTTATTATTTAAGGCATCTAAGAGAAATTTGGACGCTTGTTTGCCTGCTTCCGTAATATCAAAGGTATCGATACTCCCTAAATGAATAATAGACGTTTTTGAGTGAATGTCAATATGGTCGATCAGAAGGGCTTTCCTCTGATTACTTTGAACAGCAACGGCTGATACCATTGATAACATTAAAAGAGATAAGAGTAAGGCTTCTCGGCGTATTTTGGGAAATTTAAACAAGGTAATCATTGCCAGACCTGTGAAATAAGATAAGTGAGGGGATATTTATGCTTTTTTAAACACCAATACATACCGTTGAGGAATGAACTGATATTGACTTTCTAAGCGAAATCCATACTGCTCTAATTGAGCAATAATAAGTTCCTTAGCAATGTAAGGTCCATGATAAGGAAGCGTTCCATCTGGAACAACCGCATTATCAACAACGACCAAACGGCCATCGGGTCTAAGGGCTTTTTTCAGGTCGTTAAGATAACGTTCTCGCACTTCTTCATAAGTCACGGTGTAGATAATATGGTAAAGAGAACACATATAAGCCAAGTCAATTTGATTCGCTTCGACCCCAATATTATCTGCTTTAGGTAGGTGAACAAAATCAATGTTTTTGAGGTTATATTTTTCAGAAACTCCCTTAACAAAATCAACATGATCTTGAACCGTATCAATCGCAAATACTTTTCCTTTGAGTCCTACCGCTTCAGCAAATTTGAAGGTAAAATAGCCAGATCCACTGCCAATATCAGCCACATTCATGCCAGGTTTAAGGTTGAGTATTTCCATCACCTTACTGGTTTTTTCCCATTCTTCGCGACGAGGATTATTGAAAAGCATAAAATCTTCTAAAAAGGCCGTTCGTGAATGTCCTTTAAAGGTTCTGCCATCCGTAAATTCTTTGAGTTTATATTTACGTTGCAAATATTCTTTTAAGTTGGCAAAGTCATTGGCTGCCCAATAATCAAAGAATTCTCGATGATATTTATTAGACAACATTTCTTTTTGTTTTTCTGGGGAAGCTAATAAATACCAAGTAAACCATTGAAGGGCAGTATATTCGCCTCCATAATTTTCAATGGGAATAATGCGATCATAAATCTTACTGGCGGTTTGAGCGGCAGCTAGATTGTTATTTTCCAGTGCATCCAACAGGGCTTTGGCAGCGGCGATTCCTCCTTCGCTAGTATTAGGAAAATCGATTGTGTTACCTAGATGAACTAAAGAGGCTTTAGAATCAATCTTAATTTGATCCATTAGAACGGCTTTTCGTTCATTCCCTTGAGTGACAATGGGAGACAGCAGTGGCATTATTAAAAGAGCCAATAATAAACTTTTGCGATGTATTTTCAGAAGTTGAATCATGGTATTCACCTAGGATAAAATAGGGTAAACAAGTTTAGGGGAGAGAACCGATATTAAGGTTAAAGGGAGTTCCTTGCAGGGTCTGAATCAGTTGCCTTTGTTGAGTAGAAAGAACTTGATTTGCTTGCTTTTGGCTTTGGTTACGAATTTGTTCTAACCTTTTGCGATTTTCTGCCATAATCTGTTGACAAGCCGGAGATTTGTTATCAGGGGGAACTTGAAAACTTTTAAGCACTTTTTGATTCGTTTCTTCTCCAATTTTTCTCAAGCGATTTTGCTGATCTTTAGTTAATTTTAACAGCTCAACAGTTTCTTCCTGATTGAGACTTTGCCAACCATAAACCTGAATCATAATCTCTCGGATTCGGTTAAATTGGGGAGGATGTAAAATTTGAGTTAACTGTTTATTTTTAGAGGTCATTACATTTTGGACTTGAGTAAAAAACTGACGTTTAGCAGATTCATTCCAAGGGGGAGAGGCCGGCTTTGAGCGATCATACACCTGAGTTAATTCTTGTTGTAAGTTTTTCTCTAATTGGGATAGCTCACGGATTTGCCAATCAGTCAGTTTCAGTTCTTTTTGGACTTGAGAAAGCTTAAGTAATGCTAAAGGATGAATTCCCGGCGGAAAAGGTAAACAAGCAGGGGTTTGTTGGGCATAGGCTTCTACGGGAGGGCGAAGGATAGATGAGACTAGGAGGGGAGCATGAACAATTCCTAGGGCTACACAGCCTATCATTAGGGTCGTTTTTAGAAAGAGATGCTTAACCATGATTAAAAGATAAACAAAGATACAGTCGGTTGACTAAGACAGAGTAATCGGATGATAAGCTCACGATCATCATAGCCTGTCTTCAAGAGAAGCCACTTGGATAATTACTTAAGAAAAACTTAAAAGTGAATTACTTAAAAAAACTTAAAATCACTGGTTCTTCCGAACTTACCATGTAAAATCAACTAGCAAAATGCCAATTTAATAAACATCTAAGACTAAAGTTTTTAAAGTTTCTAAATCCATAGCCTCTCCTTTTAATCACC
>NZ_JAJTDH010000011.1:0-97773 GCF_021300285.1 Microcystis sp. 49638_E5
TTTATCTAAACCTAATTTTTTAATCGTCTCTAAAATAGCCATCACATGACCATGAGGAAGACTTCTAATCACTTCAAAATGATTGGGAATGCCTTCATTCATGGACAGTGTTGCTCCTTTAAGAGCCAGTTTCAGATTGTCGATAATATCATCGGGTAATTTTGAGAGATTGGCAAGGGTTCTTTTTTTGACTTGATCTCCTTCTCGGTAGGACTCTCGAAGAAGAACAGCGGGGGGGGAATTACGGTTAGGAACTTTTTCTATATACATGGCTATCATTCTAGCAAATGGAGAGAATTCTTGTCCATTAAGAAGTGTTACAAATTACATGGGTACATTAAGAAAAGTTAAGGGGCGTATCCATTGATGGATAAGGGTTTTCGGCTATTATAGTATATATGTATGGGGGAAGTTCAGTAATAACAGAACATCAACCCGCAATCCTAAGCGCATGGCATGATTACTTTGACCCTTGAAACCGAGCCAATTGCCCATCAAGTGACCCTAACCGACGATAAATTAATAATCGACCTAGCCGACGGTCGCAGCATCACCGTTCCGCTAACATGGTACCCTCGTTTACTGCACGCCTCCCCCGCCGAGCGTCAAAATTGGCAACTCTTAGCGGATGGATGTGCTATCGAATGGCTCGATCTAGATGAGCATATTGGTATCGAAGGACTATTAGCTGGTCGGCGCAGTAGCGAGAGTTCACGCTCCCTGAATCGATGGTTAACAACTCGCAGACAAACTGTAACCGAGTAAATGGGGACAATGTTTCTGTTGTGCCACCCCAAATCCTCCATTCTTGCCCTGTAATTTATATCAAAATTTACTTAGAGCTTGCTGAATAAATCTAAAAACCTTGTTGGGTAAGACTTTTAGACTTTTGGGAAATCAAAAAGTACTGGCTATCGGAGTGATCGGGGGTAAAATTAAGGTACTTTTTCCCTGAAAATTAGGTAATTGACCGCCTGAAAATCGGTAAAACCCTACACCCCACACCCCACACCCCACACCCTAGCCCCACCAACAAACTTTTTCAGTAAACCCTATCTATCAAGGGATTTACCATACCTTACCCGAAATAATAGTGAAATTTTGTGACAAAGTGCAGCCAGATACAAGAATCTTTGCTAGATTCCCAGAAGGCTTCGGTGATAAGTCTCCTTAAAGGAAGCTCTTTGCAGTAAGCTAATCTGGCTAACACGCTTTTGGGCGTGATATGGGGGAGGATACAACCATGACTCATGAGATTTTAGGTGAATTTTTATCTTTGCCTGCTGAAGCACAGAGCCAAGTAGTCAGCCTGATCGCTTTTTTGAAACAAAAGTACATATATTCTGAACCTCTGTCTGCATCGTCAAATGTTGATTTAGTTAATGATCCCTTTGTTGGAATGTGGCGCGATCGTCAAGATTTAGATAGTACTACTTGGGTGCGAAATTTACGAGAAAGCGAGTGGTCAAAGACAAATGGCTAGTTCAACTATCGTAGATACCGACATAATCATTGATGTTGGTCGTGGTATTCCTGAAGCAGTCAATTGTCTGCAAAGGCTACAATCAAGTTCCAGATTAGCAATTAGCGTAGTTACACAAATGGAACCAATTGTTGGCTGCACTAACAAGTCAGAGTTACGGACGCTGGAAAAATTCCTTCAACAGTTTGATGTAATCAGAATTGACCAACCTATTTCAGACAAAGCGGTTGACTTACTTCGCTTGTATCGGCTAAGTCACGGTTTGCTGATTGCCGATGGCTTGATTGCAGGTACAGCAATAATATGGAATTACCCTTTTATCACCAAGAATCAACGAGACTACCGATTTATTCAAAATTTAAATGTATTACCCTACCCTTAGCGAAAAGCCTAACTAGACCGTTATGCCGCAAGTCCTCGGTGGAGGGTGTAAACAGCCGATCTTGTAGGGTGCGTTCCTTAATGTGGCTCCTACTGGTCCAGCGATCGATTTTTGGGGAACGCACCATGCACATTGATTGCATCTTTGATACCAAATCCTGTTATAATAAAACGAGATATAGGGTGCGTCCCATGCAGCCTTTACCTTTTTGAAAACACTTTCAATGATGTAGCTATGGACTGGGAAACTCGAATTACACTAAATCCCGATATTTTGGTGGGAAAACCTATCATTAAAGGAACAAGGATTGCGGTTGAATTTATCATCGATCTTCTCGCCCAAGGTTGGAGTATTGATGAAATTCTGCGAAACTACCCAGGTATTACAGTAGAAGATATTCAAGCTTGTCTTAGCTATGCTAGTGTAATGCTCAAGTCTGAGAAAGTCTATGCTATTCCTGCTTAACTGATGCGTTTTCTAGCGAACGAAAATTTCCCCCTTGATGCGGTTGAAGCCCTAGGACAAAATGGCCATGATGTCCTGTGGATTAGGGTGGAATCCCCCGGAATCTCGGACTGGGAAGTTTTAAGTCGCGCCCAAGCAGAAAATCGTATTCTCTTGACATTTGATAAAGATTTTGGAGAACTCGCCTTTCGTTCAAGGTTGCCGGCCAGTGTTGGTATTATTTTGTTTAGAATAAGAGTACCTTCTGCATCTGTAGTCGCTGAGAAAGTTGCCAAGGTTATCTCATTGCGGGATGACTGGTATGGACACTTTACAGTTATTGAAGAAGACAAAATTAGAATGAGAGACTTAACGGTGAGATCGCCGATCTTGTAGGGTACGTTCCCTAATATGGCTCCTACTGCTCCACCGATCGATTTTGGGGAACGCACCATGCACATTGATTGAAACTGTGGGTTTAAGTGCGATGCCGAAGGCACTGCGTAGCAGTACACCAATCTTATAGAGACTTAGTAGGATGGGCATTAGCTCATCCTACAGACCTGTGAGATATTATAGAGGGGTCTCCAGAAGTCAAATCGTAATCAGGAGTTAGTATATGCAAGCAATCCTTTTAAGCCGTGAAGAAGTTGCTCAACGTGCAGAGAAACTGTACGAAAGCAGAATCCGCCAAGAGGTGGAAGTTGAAGAAAACATTGGCAAGATGGTTATCATTGACATTGAAACAGGTGACTACAAAGTTGATGAAAATGGCTTACACGCTGCTGACTTATTGAGCGAGAAACACCCCCATGCTCGGCTCTTTGGGATCAAAATTGGCTACAACGTTGCTGCCGCTTTTGGTGGGGGTGTTATGGAGCGTGTAGTTAAGTGATTTCAGGTATTGTGGCTAATGGACACCCGATCATCACTATCCCATTTCGGATTCCAAATCGCGCTGACTTTCCGATTGAGTTTGTAGTAGATACAGGATTTACAGATGAGCTTTGTTTACCACCCGAAGCAGTAGCATTACTGAATCTTCCTTTCAGGTACGATATGCGTGCGAATTTAGCAGACAACAGCCAAGTAATGCTGCCTCTTCACAAAGCAATTATTATCTGGAATGGTGAGGAGCGAGAAACTCGTGTATTTGCCACAGGGCGGCGACCCCTGGTTGGAACTGCTTTATTAGATAGCCATGAACTTGTGATTCAGTTTACGGAAGGTGGGTTGGTAACGATTGATGATTTGTAGTGCGATGCCGAAGGCACTGCGTAGCAGCACGCCGATCTTGTAAGCTGCGTTCCCTGATGTGGCTCTTACTGCTCCAGCGATCGATTTTTGGGGAACGCACCATGCACATTGATTGAAACTGTGGGTTTAAGTGCGATGCTGATCTTGTAGCTTGGGTTGACGGTTGTTACCCAACTCCCTCAAAACCAAGATTAAATGCAGTAGGATAGACGTGGGATAGATTTTCTAGATTGCCGTGAGCGAAACCGTCTATATTGAAACCAGTATTTTGGGTCATCTAACCGCAAGACCAACAGAAAACCTGATTCTTGCCGCTAACATTAAGATTACACAAGACTGGTGGGATGAGTATAGTAGTTCATTGGTTCTGTATGTTTCGGAAATTGTTGAAGATGAAGCATCGAGAGGAGATTCAAAAATTGCTACTCAAAGACAGAACTTGTTACAGTCCTTGATTTTTCTCGATCTAACCGAAGAAGCGATCGCTCTAGCACAAGAATTCCTACAACAAAGCAACCTACCCCCCAAAGCGTCTAATGATGCCTTACACATGGCACTAGCAACCGTTTATGGCTTAGACTATCTACTAACATGGAATTGTAAGCACATGGCAAACGCTCAAATTCAAAGAAAGCTATCTCAAATTAGTCTTGAGCTTGGATACAGGCTGCCATTTGTTTGTACCCCTTACGAGTTCATAGGATTTAAGCTTCGAGGAGAATAACTATGTATAAAGATGAAATTGTCGAAGAAATTCATAAATATAGAGAAGAATACGCAAAATCTTTTAATTATGATCTCAAGGCAATATTTGACGATCTTAGAGAAAAGCAAATTGCCAGTGGACGTAAAGTTATTAAGCTCCCGATCAAGCGACAGTATAACAAATCACTGCACCCGACCGAGAGTGCGATCGTCTTCAGGCACTGAAAGCCGTAGGGTACGTTCCCTAATGTGACTCCTACTGCTCCACCGATCGATTTTTGCGGAACGCACCATGCACATTGATTGAAGCTGTGGGTTAAAGTGCGATGCCGCTCTGGTGGGCCCAGTTGAGGAATGTTAGCGTTGGTTAAAATAGAGGGGCAATCCTGTAGGCTAGACTGTAAGCAGCTAACTAAATCACCCCTAATTCTTGTGATAGAGATTTCCCCATGCTCCAAGCCTTGAAAGCGATTTATCATAGTGGTACGTTCATCCTTCAAACAGCTTACGATTTACCTGAAGGCACTGAGGTGGAGCTTTTTGTCAAATCACCTCAAATTATTCCCCCAAAGATTACCGATATTGCGGCTAGGCAGAATTTTTTAAGGCTGCTTGTTGAGCGAATGCAACAAAACCCCATTCCCTCTGATGCTCCCCAGTTTACGAGAGATATGTTGCATGAACGCCGTTGACACAAATGTTTTAATTTACGTCAATGATTCGCGTGATCCCGGTAAGCAGACAATCGCAGCTTCTCTAGTAGCTAATCTGACAGAGGGAGTTTTAATTTGGCAGGTTGCCTGCGAATATTTAGCGGCAAGCCGCAAACTTGAGCCATTTGGGTATTCAGACATTGATGGGCTGAAAATTGTCAATCCTTTCAAGAGTCCCTAAACCTGCCGCCGCTCAACTTAACCGTTCCCATACCCTGCTCCCACCAAAAACTTTTTCCCTATGAGGGCAAAGATTCGCCAATAGACTGGACAAGAACCTCTAGATGGGCGCGGCTATGGGTGGCCATGGCAGTAAACCGCAGACGACTGGTGGGAACGGTAGGAGGACGAATTGCGGGGGCAAAAATGCCTTTTTCTAGCAGTTTTTGCGATAATTCTAGGGCTTGACCCGGATTGGCTACCGGTAAACATAAAATCGCCGCTTCCGAAGGCAATATATTAAAATTATTTAAGTTACTCTTGACAAAATTAATATTTTGGTGTAGGCGTTGGCGACGTTCCGGTTCCAGATGAATAATCTCTAGAGCCATTCTAGCGGCGGCGGTGTCGGCGGGGGATAAACCGGTAGTATAAATCCAAGTAGCGGCGCGATTGCGGATAAAATCGATAATTTTGGCGTTTCCGGTCACATATCCCCCTAAACTGCCCAAAGCTTTACTCAGGGTTCCCATCTGAATTAATTCCCGTCCCTGACAACCACAATATTCCACGCAACCTGTGCCATTTTCCCCCATAACCCCGGTAGCGTGGGCCTCATCCACCAAAACCATACAATTATAAATCTCGGCTAGAGCGAGAATTCCCGCTAGGGGACAGATATCCCCATCCATACTAAACACTGTATCGGTGAGCAGTAAACAATGACGATAGTGATGGCGGTGGGCTAATAACTGATTTTCTAAATCTTCGAGACTATTGTGCCGGTATTCTTTCACCGTGGCACCGCTTAACTTGGCTCCATTTTTCAGGCTAGAGTGATTGTACTGATCGCCTAAAATCAGGTCTTTCTGCCCGACTAAACAGGTAATTGTCCCCAAATTGGCTAAATATCCCGAACTAAAAACGATCGCGTCTTCGCTATTTTTAAAAGATGCGATCGCTAATTCTAAGTCTCGATGAAGATCTCGGTGTCCACTTAATAGACGCGAACCGGTGCTTCCAGTTCCATAGCGTTGTGTGGCTGCTATGGCTGCCGCGATCATTCTTTCATCGGCTGCTAATCCCAGATAATCATTACTGGCAAAATTAATCAGCGATCGACCCTCTAATTCTATAACGGCTCCGCCCTGGCCTTGAATGGTTTTAACCCTTCGATACCAATTGGCCCGATGGAGGGTTTTTAAGCTATCCTCGATCCAAGAATAAGGATGATTCATAGGCGATTTGTCAATACATAGTCAGATTGTTGCCGAAAAAGGCTCTTTTAAGGGTTAATAGTTTCGTAAAAACGACAATCTTGACAGGGACCAGAGGGGTTAATCGCACAGCGTAACAGTTCGGATCTGGCGTTAAAACGACAACTAGCATCCCCCATCACCCAACGTCCTTCAATCAAACTTTTTTCGTTAGGAGTGGGAGCAGTTTGTACATAAAGGGAAATTTTGCGTAAACAATAGCCACCAATCTTGTATTGATACTGGTGGTGACGTTCCAAAACCGCATAGGTTTGTCCTTTTAAGGCCAAATAATTACCCGGTTGTGGCATCCAATCCAATTGGATCTCTCCCAAACTTTGCCGTGGATGGGTTAGAATAACCTCCGTTAGTAATGAATCTTGCTCCATGATTATCCCTGTATTCTGGGCTACCTTTGCTCAATGGTAGCCTAGATCTCTGGCTCTCTTATTCTTTGTGTGATAAGTTTAACTTATATAATAGCGATCAATCTTTGTGTCCTTTGTGTCTCTGTGGTTCGTTCCACTCACTCTAGAATTGCCAATTTCCCGATTAGAGTAGAAGATAAACAGCAGGATTTTTCCGAGAATTTAGTTTATGGTTTACCCCATCCCGCCTGAAGATAATCTACCGCAAAAATTTCCGAAAATTCCCTTAGATCGTCGGGCCTATGCTTTCCTGATCGACTTTGCCTCGATCTGGTTTTTAAGCTCCTTTGCTAATAGTGCGCCTGTACTGCAATTCTTCCTTTTTCTGCTGATCTGGTGGTGTTTGCGGGTGTTATTGGTAGCGCAGAATCAGGGTCAGAGTTTAGGACGTTGGGCCTTGGATATGAAGGTCATCGATCTGCGACTTCAGCGTTTACCCGGAATTTTGGAGTTAAGCAAACGAGAGGCGATCGCTGGTGGCGGGGCAGCTTTAATGATGGTAGGGTTAAATACTTTTTTTGGCAATCCTTTAAGTTTGATTTTATTATCTTCGCCCCTTTTCGCCGATTGTGGTATGGCGATCGGTGATGAGCAATTGAACCGAGCTTTCCACGATCGCATCGGTGGCACGATTGTTATTCCCACCCGTCGGGGTTTTTCTCTCGATCTACGTTTAAGAAGGCTTTGGTATCAAGTTAAGGGCAGAATGAGAAGATAAATACCGGTTATTCAGGAGACAGGAGACGGGAGACAGGAGATTGCTTTTATTTATTCTCCCCACCCCCCAATTCATAATTCATAATTCATAATTCATAATTCATAATTCCCACTTCCCCACACCCCAACATCTAACTGATCACTGAAAAAGGCGGGATCGGCCGGGATCGAACCGGCGGCCTAGTGCTTAGGAGGCACTCGCTCTATCCAACTGAGCTACGACCCCAATTTTTTCCCTAACCATGATAAGCCATCCATGGCTAAATTGCTGATTGCCATGGATTATTTAAGGGTTTTTTGGGGGGGTAATCTCGACTAATCCAGCAGAAAACGCCTCGATACCCACTCCCTTTTTTGTTTTATGGCCGCAACCTTGGCAGTATGTTAATTTTATTTGCCCTTGAGGGCTTTTTGAAAATTCTTGCGGTAGGCGGGATTAACAGCCAACAGAAGCGGCCAGAACAGTGTTAGAGCTAAACGATTGGGTAAACTGGAACTAAAGTTAGTGCTTCTGTATCCATTCCAGAATTTCCAACCACCGACACCGTAAACAATTATTAAGAGAAAAACAACCAGTCTCATGTCATCTCATCCTTGGATTTAGACAATTCACATCTCCCATTGTAAGCTTGGGTTTTGCCGGCTTGGGAAAAGAAAATATTGTCCTGAATCGGGGGGACGGTGTTAGAATGCCGGTTAGGAACTAGCTCGATCGAGATAGGAAAACTAAAGCCATAATTTGCAAAAAATATTTAAAAACGGCGAAAAGATAGCCTTGGGAGGAAGTTATGCGAGCGGTACTAATGGCAGGTGGTTCGGGGACAAGATTACGTCCGCTTACTTGTGATCTTCCCAAACCGATGGTCCCGATTCTCAACCGTCCGATCGCCGAACATATTATTAATTTACTGCGAAAGCATGACATTACTGAAATTATCACCACTCTGCACTATCTCCCCGATGTCATGCGCGACTACTTTCAAGACGGCAGCGACTTTGGAGTAAAAATCACCTACGCTGTGGAGGAGGATCAACCCCTAGGCACCGCAGGATGTGTGAAAAATATTGCCGAATGGTTAGATGATACCTTTCTGGTGATTAGTGGCGATAGTATCACCGATTTTGACCTGCAAAAAGCGATCGCATTCCATAAAAGCAAAAACTCGAAAGCAACCCTCGTCCTGACGCGCGTTCCCAATCCGATCGAATTTGGGGTAGTGATTACCGACAAAGAAGGCAGAATTCGCCGTTTTATCGAAAAACCATCCACCAGCGAGATTTTTTCCGATACTGTCAACACCGGAACCTATATTCTTGAACCAGAAGTCCTCGATTATCTCCCTTACAAAGAAGAAGCCGACTTTTCTAAAGATTTGTTTCCGCTGCTGCTGCAAAGGGGCGAACCTATGTATGGTTATGTGGCCGATGGTTATTGGTGCGATGTCGGTCATCTGGAGGCCTACCGAGAAGCACAATACGACGCTTTATCCGGCAAAGTTAACCTAGAATTTCCCTATCGAGAAAAATCCCCCGGGGTGTGGGTCGGTACTAATACTTATATCGATCCTAGCGCCCAGATTGAGGCCCCGGCCATGATCGGCAATCATTGCCGCATTGGTGCAAATGTTCTGATCGAGAGGGGTTCGGTTATCGGCGATAATGTCACCATCGGTGCCGGTTCCGATCTGAAACGTCCCATCCTCTGGAATGGTGTAGTGATCGGGGATGAGGTCAATTTAGCCGCTTGTACGATCGCTAGGGGAACCAGAATCGATCGACGGGCCCAGGTACACGAAGGTGCGGTGATTGGACAATTATCGATCGTGGGGGAAGAAGCGCAGATCAATTCCGGGGTAAGAGTCTGGCCGAGTAAACAGATCGAATCGGGAGCCATCCTCAATATTAACCTGATTTGGGGAAATACTGCCCATAAAAACCTCTTTGGTCAACGAGGAGTATCGGGCCTGGCTAACATCGATATCACGCCCGAATTCGCCGTTAAACTGGGGGCATCCTACGGTTCCATTCTAAAACCGGGGTCAACGGTAATCGTCTCCCGGGATCAACGTAGTGTCTCGCGCATGGTCAGTCGATCGCTGATTGCCGGTTTAATGTCCGTGGGAGTTAATATCCAAAACCTACAAGCGAATGCTTTACCGATTTCGCGGACTTTAGTGTCTAAATTAAACGTAGTCGGTGGCATTCACGTCCGTATCCATCCCGATCGCCCGGATTTTCTCTTAATCGAGTTTTTAGACGAAAAAGGGATTAATGTTTCCAAAGCGAGGGAAAAGAAAATCGAAGGGGCCTATTTCAAAGAAGATCTGCGACGGGTGGGAATGCAGGACATCGGCAGTATGTCCTATCCGGCTGATATTCTCGATAATTACCGCAAAACCTTTGAAACTCAGCTAAATGTGGAGGCTATTCGCAATAGTAGCTCCAAAATCGTCATTGATTACGCCTACGGAGTCTCAGGGGCAATTTTACCAGAATTACTGGCTAAATTTGGCTGTGATGCCGTGGTTCTCAATGCCAGTTTACGTCAGAATGCCCTTTCCATGCAGGAAAGAGAGTTACTGATCCATCAATTGGGCCATGTGGTGGAGGCCCTGAAAGCGAACTTAGGGGTACAAGTTTCGGCCAACGGGGAACAATTAGTCCTCGTCGATGAGAGTGGTTTATCGATTCGCGGGGAACAATTAACTGCTTTAATGGTGAATACAATTCTGACCGCCCATCCTCGCGGTACAGTGGTAGTGCCGGTTCATGCTTCTAGTGCCGTGGAACAGATCGCGCGTCGTCACGATGGCCGGGTGGTGCGGACAAAAGCCAGTCCTAGCGCTTTAATGGAAGGATGTCAAACTAATCCTAATGTGGTTTTGGGAGGATATGGGCAAACTGGCTTTATTTTTCCGCAATTACATCCCGGTTTCGATGCCATGTTCAGCGTGGCGAAACTTTTGGAGATGTTAACCATTCAGGAACGTTCTCTAGCTCAGGTGCGGGCCGAGTTACCGCGCATTTACAATAAGAATACGGCGGTGCGTTGTCCTTGGAAAGTAAAGGGATCCTTGATGCGCTATCTGGTGGAGACTCACGCTACCGATAATCTAGAGTTGATCGATGGGGTGAAGGTGATTAATCCCCTTAATGATGACTGGGTGTTGATTTTACCCGATGCTGGAGAACCTTTAGTGCATATCTATGCTAACAGTGAGCAGCGGGAATGGGTCGATCGGACAATTAAAGAATATCGTCATCGTGTGCAGTATTTCGTCGAACATTACCAGGGCGAAATAGTGATGATTTAAGAGTTTTCTGCCCTATTAGCCCCGAAACTTGACTATGATGACTTTTTTGACCTAAAAGGTGGCGTAGCCCTGTAGATGCTCATTTTTCCCGCAAAAGCAAGGCGATTCGATCGGCCGCTGCCTCACCGGTGCGGATCGCTCCCTCAAAAAATCCCGGCCAGCGATCGGCCATTTCTGTGCCGGCCCAGTGAATCGGTCCGACGGGAGTAAAAAGAGCCTCGCCGAAACTTGTCCAGACTCCGGGGGGCATAAAAGCGGAATATGCGCCACCAGTCCAGGGATCCCCGGGCCAATCCACCTCATCGTAACTGATCGGGAAAAGTGCCTCTTGACCGAAATAAATAGCTAAATCCGAGAGAACGGCGGCACGACGCGCTGGGCCACTCATGGAGCGCCAACGGTTATAGCGATCGCCAACCACAAAGGTGGCGATTACCCCGACACCGGTTTCGGGATCGGAACTATCAGCACAGAGTTCCAACCATTGACAATTCCCTTGAGCAACTCCCGCTAGTCCCTGTTTTCGCCAGAAAGGTTGCTCATAGGAAATGAGGATTTTAGCGCAGCATCCCATCGGTACTCGTTGGGTTAGTTGTTCTCGCTGGGGTGGTAGCGGGGGATGATAAATAATGCGGCCGGCAAGATGGGGTGGCATGGCAATGATGGCAAATTTGGCGGTAAAAGTATTCTGGCTGGTTTCTACGGTCACGCCGGCCGAGTCATAATTAAGGCGAAAAACCGGTTCCCCCAGTCGAATTCGCTCTCCTAATTCCGCCGCGATCTTGTCGGGAATTTGTCCGGCTCCGCCATGGATCAGTTCGGCTTCTGGATGTTCGGCCTGAGGGGCGCAATTTTGTCCCCAAAGAACGTGCAGCAGTGAGACTTGGTTGGGTTCGGCTGGTCCGAGAAACCCCACTGCACGGGCCATATAAGCAAAATACCATTGACCAAAATCTGTGCTGGTGTTTTCTTCAATCCACTGGGCAAAAGTTTTACTGTCTAGTTTTTTGGTGTGATCGTTGCTTTGGGGATAACCTGAAGGTAGGGTTTTGGCTAGTTCTTGAAAACGCGCCCATGCTGACATCGCATCTTGCCATTCTGCCGCGCCGATATCGGGTACTTCTCCCTCGTGGAAACCTTGAAAAAAACCATTGAATTCATAGCGTTTGTTGTTGAACACTAGGACGGTTTTTCCCTGATTGGGAGAGGGAAAACGACGTATTTTATACTCATCAAGGAGGGCTAAAAAACGCTCTTGGGTTGGACCGACCCACTGACCACCTCGATCGATCCACTGTCCGGAGGGGAGATATTGTCCAGACATTCTGCCACCGTAACGATTTCGCGCTTCGATTACCAGAACTTGATGACCTTGCCTCTGGAGATTCCGCGCGGCGATTAATCCTGCTAATCCCGCCCCGATCACGATACACTCATAGTTAGTCAATTGGAGATTGGTCATGATTTTAGCCCCACAGAATACCTGATAATTAACAATTATTATTCTCCCCGATTTTTGCCTTAGTTTCTCTATCCATTGGCTCTTTTGATTAAATTATCTGCTGCTATCAATGTTTGATCTTCTTAGCGATCGCTTAAGCCAACACCTAGAACAAATTGTCCGAGAAAGAAACCCTTTTTTCTCTAGTCAAGGACATTTTTATGTGCGAGAATACCTGCGGCAAGAGTTAGGCAATTGGGGAAAAGTTGAATCACATTTTTTCCATTTTCAGGGAAAAAATTACGAAAATTTAATCTTGGATTTGCCTAACAACAGTCAAAAACCTCCGATTTTAATTGGCGCTCATTATGACACGGTGCCGGGGTCGCCGGGGGCCGACGATAACGCCACGGGATTAGCGGTATTATTAGAATTAGCGAGGTTTTTTGGGGAGAATCAGGCTAATTATCCAATTCGTTTAATTGCCTTCGATCTAGAAGAATACGGATTACTGGGGAGCATTGCCTACGCAGAAAAATTAAAACAAACTAAGCAGGATTTAAGGTTAATGTTATCCTTAGAAATGCTCGGTTACTGTGATAAAAATCCCCATTCTCAAAAATATCCGGCTTTTCTAGAACATTTTTACCCCAACACCGGGGATTTTATCGCTTTGATTGGCAATCTCAAAACCCGCAAGGATTTAAATTTTCTCAGTCGAGTCCTGCGGGAAAATCAGACTCCCTGCGAGTGGTTGCCGGTAATTTTTGGAGGTTATATCGTCCCCGATACTCGACGCAGCGATCATTCTCCCTTTTGGAGTCGCGGTTATTCGGCAATTATGGTGACAGATACGGCTAATATGCGTAATCCCTATTATCATAGTTCTCGGGATACAATCGCTACTTTAGACTTAAATTTCCTAACACGAGTGTGTCAAGGTCTCTGTTTTGGATTGCAATCTTTACCGATAAGATAAAAGTTAGCGTTAGCGTAACGCACCAATCCCAGTGAGAAACCCAACATTATTGACGACATTGGTGTGGTTGGGTTTCGCTCAAGCGTCGCTAATATTTGACAGACAAAAGTTATTATTGCTCAACCCAACCTACTGCTTAAGTCACTTGTCTTGGCAAAATTAAAGTCTATCCCGTGTTTTTCCCTATCAATGTTGTTCTTTCGATCATCTCACTCAAACTGGATTTTTTGTACTTCACCGCCGAACAATTTTTAAAAATTCCCTTGGTGTAACGATCTCTGTTTTCCCATAGCGTTGCAGTATAAGCAAATCATTGTCACCAGTAATGAGATAGCGTGCTTCCCCACTGGTTGCCAGATTTAGGAATTTGTTATCGTCTCGATCTCGGCAAATTTCAGTGTGGTCAGTAGGTCTAATCAGCAGCGAAATTTCCAAAATTCTTACTAGCAGTTGTCGGCGCTGCTCCAGTGTAATGTACCTCTCGAACTTTGGGAGAAGAAGTTTTGTGACCAACTCGCATATAGTTGCGGGACTTTGCAGAATAATAAAGTTATTAATCGCGTATTCTACAGCCAAAGCTGGTGTTGTCGTACTGCTTAAGGCGAAGCTTATCAAGACGTTCGTATCGATAACTATGGGTTCACGATTCATCTACTAAAAGCTCTTCCAACTTCTCATCAGTCAATCCCTGACTCTTGGCATAAGCACGAATTTCATTCACCACTTCCATCAAGGCTTGGGTGGTTTCTTCCTGTTCGTTTCCCGTCATCTCATGATTCTCGATGGTGAAATCGACACACGCATGAGCGGACAAACCTAACTGCTCGATCGCTGTGGGGATCTCGCTAATTTTAACGTTTCGGATCGTTGCTTTCATATTTTCAAAGTAGCACAAATACAAACTTAAAACAACCCTCTCATTACTTTTTGCTCGGTTTCCTTCTTAATCTTGAGTGTAGTGGATTGTTTCAGCTAATTTGGTGTATTAGAAAAATGCTATAAATTCTATAATCTAAGACTTTAAGCCGAAATCTATTGCCCTATTTTAGCTGAAACAGTCCAGTAGGGTGCGTTAGGGTTAGCGTAACGCACCAATCCCAGTTAGAAACCCAACATTATTGACGACATTGATGCGGTTGGATTTCGCTCAAGCGTCGCTAATAGTAGTATCCTAACATCGGCAACAGATAAACCTCCGTCAAGCATCTGTAACCATTGCTGGTTTTTTTCTCCGAATCACCCATAATCTTATTTTAACCGTTCAGGGGGCGGTTATCAAGTAGCCATTAGTTTTGTAATGGGGATTTATGTCCCGCTCCAAAAACTTTTCGTCTTAAGGCGAGGTTTTAGACCCGATTTTTTCGATAAAAGCAGACCACGGGGGAATTTTTCACAGCACTAAAGCTCTGCAAGAATTATCACTTTAAGCGGTGACATTTTCTGTTTCTGCTGGTTTAATTTCCTGCATTTCTACTTTAATTAAACTCACTCTAGCACGATAAAGTAGTTTTTCCCCATGACGATAGCCCCGATAACGAACTAAAACGGGTGTACCTATTTCTGCTTGACCATCGATCAATTGATGGATTTGCGGATCGTAACTAACATGATCACCGACACTGTGAATTGGTTGCACTCCCCAGCGCTGCAGTAACTGCATAATCGGTTTAACTAGGGAGAGGATTTTGACGGCTGCTAGGTCGGGATTTTTGCGGGCAACGGCCTCGGCCGTGGGCCATTGAACTAACCAAGATTCGATCGCTTCGATGCTTTGACGTTGAAATTCTTCGGCTAATTCTTCTTTTTGCTGGTCTAATTTTTGCTGTAAATTTTGATACTCTTGTTCGAGAATTTTTAATTCCCCTGAACGATCCTCTGTCCCCATCGTCGGGATTTGAAAATGAGCGAGGAGATCGCTAACTGGCAGCTGCAGCGCATTAGCTAATTTCACCAAAGATTCAGAGGATAATTTGGCGATTAAACCATGGCGAACTCTCTGCAATTGCCAAGAAGATAGACCCGATAACTTACTCAATTCTTCTAGGTTTTTACAGCCAATTTCTGCCATTAACTGCTCTAATTTTTGCCGATGATATTTATATAAGGACTCATTCATGGGACTTCTCAGCTTAAGCGATGTGTTTAGCTAAAACGGATTTAGGAGCGCGACGAACTCGACAGAGAATTGTTTCTTTACCGAGACGCTGATGAGCGGCAAAGCGATGGCAACCGGAAAAACCGTAGTATTGACCATCCACCTCCAAAACATCGATCGGTTCTCGCAATCCCTCCTCAGCGATCGATTGCATCAACTGATTAACTTTTTCGGGATCGGTTTGTCGCGGTAAAGGACGACGAATTTGGGACAGAGGAATGTTTTTAATTTCCATACTGTCTTCACTATAGCACATTTAGGCTAAACTGAAGATAAGTTGACTCGGTTGCTGATGCAGTGGTCTGCCTCGGTGCTGGCAGTTTTCTTGACACAGACAAGATTTTATCAGTCAGTCCTCTCCTTTGCTGACTATGACTATTCCTCCTATCAATGAAAAAATTATCCGGCAAAATAGCACCAATGCTTCCTATCAGCGCGGTCAATATTATTACGATAACGGTGCGGTTATTTCTCTTTGGCAACGGGGGCAAAATCTACAAGCTTTAGTGTATGGTAGTTAGGTTAAAAACTATCGAGTTGCTATCGATTTTAACCAAGATAATCTTGAGAATGTCTCCTGTTCTTGTTCCTAGTATTACGAGGGTTTGTGTAAGCATATTATGGCGGTTTTATTAACCTGTTCTCGTCAACTATAATTAATTATCAAAAAAGCTTCCCTAGAGGAGTTATTGACACCGATCGATGAAAGTAAATTAAGAAAATTGCTTAATCATTTAGTGGCTAAACACCCAGAAATTATCGAGACAATTGATAAATTTTTAGTTCCAGCTACCCCAGTTAATAAAGCGGCAGTGAAGATAACTATTAATCTCAAAGCTTATCGTAATACTGTCCGTAATGAACTGCGGCAATCCCTGCGAGCGATCCAAGAATATTACTACGAAGAAGAGCCAATTTCTAATGAAATTTACGCCCTAGTGGATGAGAACCAAGATTATTATCAAAAGGGAGAACCGGATAACGCCCTCGCTATTTTAGAAGCAATTATTAGCGCCTGTATCGAGGAATGGGATGATTTAGAAGATTACGGTGACATCAATGATGATTTAAGTGCTAGAATCGATCGAGTTTTAACTGCAGCAATTTTAAGTAGGTAGGTATTAAAAACTTTCAGATCCCCCCGCCTATCGGCACCCCCCTTATCAAGGGGGGCAGGGGGGATCAAACCTAAAATCTATTTTTAATTTAATTATAACCAGCATGAATGGAATGCCGATTTTGAGATGAGTTTAGTGGCCTTACAACAGGGATGAGGCGCTCCAGTTTTAGAGAAGATTTTACGGTGAGAATCGGCTAATTTTTCAGAAATATGGTCAGAGAATATCCGCGATTATGCCCAAAAATTAACTTCTATTCGCTTTACTACCCGTCTTTTTCCTTATCGCGAACTCAGGTTACTGTAGGATTTAAAAAATGGCGATCACTCTTACAGCAAGATTTCCAGTGCCAAAGTGAACCCCGGAACCACATCCTCCCCGCTTAAAATCGCGTTGGCGGGATAACAGGTAATCGTACCATCCTGACGGTAGACGAAAGCCTGTTTATTGTGGCGATCGATCAACCATCCTAACTTCACCCCGTTCTCCCGATACTCCTCCATTTTCCGCTTTAACTTGGATAAACTATCGGTTTTAGAACGGATCTCGATCACGAAATCCGGCGCGAGATCGAGAAATTCATCCTCCCTTTCCTGCCAACCGGACGGTAAACGTTCTCTCGCCACGAAAGCCACATCGGGAGAGCGTACCGCGCTATTGGCCAGTTTAAAACCGCCGCTAGAACTAAATACCTCTCCTAACCCGTTCTGTTCGACCCAGTAGAGCAGGCGAGCGCCGGCTTTCAGTTCTCGATTCGCCGAAATACTTCCGATCGGTGCCATAGTGACTAAGGTTCCATCTGCATTGCGTTCAAAGCGTAATTCCGGGTTCTGACAACTGAGGCGAATTAATTCCGCATCAGTAATCGTCGGGGATTTGCTTACCATATTGCATCAAAAAAAACAAGTATTTTTCACTAAATGATAACAAAGCTCTCCCGATTGCCGCGCTTTTTCCGTTTGTATCCGAAAGGAAAAAAAATTGATTGCCCTATTCTGCATATTCCCAAAAAAACAACCGATGAATTAGGTAGAAGCTCAAATCACCCTTACCGAGGAACTAGCCATGAAATCCTTTGCCCTTCTCACCACCGTCAGCCTAATCGGCCTCTCCACCCTCGCCACTGTTCGCCCCGTTATGGCCCTAGAAAGCCGACAACCAGCCGAAACCCTGATCACTCAAGCGAACTACAAAGAAGCGATCGCCCACTTTAACCGGGGAATTAACTACATCCTACAGGAAAAATATGATCTCGCCCTCGCTCAATTCACCAGAGCGATCGAACTCGATCCAGACTATACCGAAGCTTACCTCGGTCGGGGCATGATTTACACGATTCGTGAACAATGGCGGCCGGCGTTTCAAGACCTGAACACCGCGATCCGACTAAACCCCCGCGCTGCCTACGCTTACCATTTCCGCGGATACGTCCATCTCGCATTTAACCAGAGACAAAATGCGATCGCCGATCTAACAACGGCCGCCGAATTATTTCGCCAGCAGGGAAACACAGAAATGTACAACAGCGCCATAGAAGCACTACGGCAGATAGGTGCGTAAGTTGCAAGGGAGAGCGATCGCGCTCCCCCTCTAAACTTTTGTGAAAAAAGCAACCTGAAGACTTAAAACTTGATCGCATAATTGGAAAAAAACCAACGATAACATACTTGCAAGTATCCCCCGACTAAAGAGGAGCCAACCCGATGAAACCAATTACTTTCACCCTATCGGTGCTACTGGCCACCACTGGCCTACTCGTTCAACCAGGAAACTTCCTGATGGAAAACATTCCACCCATCCTCGCGCAGGAGCAGACCGCTTCTAGAGTCTATCAGAAAGCCAGCCCCGCCGTCGTCACCGTCAAAAATGGCAGCGGCCACGGTAGCGGCTTTCTGGTCAGTCCCGACGGTATCATCATTACCAACGCCCACGTTGTTGCGGACGGACCCCGGGTGGTGACGGTGAAATTTTCCAACGGACAGCAGGCCTCGGCAGACGTGATCGGCTTCGCTAAAAATGGCGTGGATTTAGCCGTCCTGCGGATTTATAACCGCCAAAACCTGCCCTATCTTCCCCTCGCCCGTCCGAACTCCGCCAAAGTCGGCGAAAGCGTTTTCGCCATCGGCACACCCTTAAACGAGGACTATCAAAACACCCTCACCCAGGGCATTATCAGCCGTCTCGACCCCGAAAAAGGCATTGTGCAACACAACGCTAATATCAACAAAGGCAATTCCGGCGGGCCGCTTTTGAATTCACGGGGGGAAGTGGTGGGGGTTAACGTCGCAGGCGATATCGGGAGTTACGTTTACGACGGTGCGGGAAACCCGATCGGCCTTACCCAGAGCGGCATTAATTTCGCCGTTTCCCTCGATCGCCTGCAAGCTTTCCTCACCGCAGTTAAAACAGGCGATGTCTCCACCGTCTCAACATTAGGACAGGACGATCGGATACAGTTACTCGCCCTCCCTCTTAACGGTCAGACCGTTCAAGGCAACTTGACCAAAGACCAAAACGAGCAATATTACGGGTTCGAGGGTCGTGCCGGACAGAAAATCGTTCTGGATATGAACAGCAACGAGATCGCTCCCTATCTTGTCCTCTATCGCGTTCTCCAATCTTCCGAGGGGACAAAATACCCACAGGTCGCCCGTAGTGACCAGCGTGTCGATCGCGCCCCCGGGGATTTTAACGCTCGACTTGTAACCGAATTACCCGCCGATGGAGTTTATATCCTAGTGGCTACCTCTCGCGAAGGGGGTGAATCGGGTCGCTACACCCTCAACGCCGCCGCTAACCCTTAAATAATCCCATTTTGACCCTAATCACGATTCTAATCCCTATTTTCTGAGGAACTATCCCTATGAACTCTAGATATATTTCCCACCGTCTCGCTTGCGTCGGCCTCCTCGCCACTGTCCTCCTCGGTGGTATCGCCCCCGGTTTCAGCCAATCGACCACCCCGAATGGCGTCACCTTCTTCTGTAAAGAGGTGTTCGATCGCGCATCGGGAGGAAAAATCCCCGCCACCCTCGCTTGGATTCCCCAAAGGAGCGGCAATGTGCGGATTATCGGCTGGAAATCGGAATATTTCTCCAAACGTTCCCCGGTTCGTTGCGAGGAAGTCACGAAAAAATTCCAGGAAGCATATAATCAAGGGCGTTTTAACTATCTCACCACCGGCCGGGCGAAGGGATACCCGATCATCTGCAGCGTTTCACGATCCGGCGATCCCTGCGATGGTAATAGCCAACTTTTTACCCTTAAACCCCACGATAATCCAGATTTAGTCTTGCAACAACTCATGGACATCCTAGAGGGGAAAAGCTCGGATATGCTCCTCCAGAATTCCGGAGATAAAACCTATATCTCGATGACGGAGTTTTTCGCCAAAGCACCACTCGCTGATCGCGACGCACCCTGTGGTACGAGATCTGCTGGCCCGCAAAATAATTGCGTTCCCACCCGCTAGAATTTTCGCTGTTTTACCCCGAATTTCCCCATAATAACCATGTTGAAACCCTTTCCCCTACTCCTAAGCCTCCTACTTCTGCCCGTCGTACCGGTTAAAGCGCTATCCCCTTTCTCTGCTCCGGCGATCGTGGCGGAAGACAGCCCAAACGCGCAGATCGAGCGATCGATCCGTCAAGTCACTGTTAAGATTACTAGCGAGATAAATCGGGGATCGGGAATCATTATCGGGAAAAAAGGCAGTATATACCTCGTTTTGACCAACGCTCACGTTACCCGCGGCGCGACCACCCTACAGATCCAAACCCACGACGGCCAAACCCGCACAGCCTCGATCGCGCCGAATTCCCTTTTAAAAGATAAGGATCTGGCCCTAGTGGAGTTTAGCGATACTAGGAATTATCCGATCGCCACCATCGCGGAGTTTACCCCCAATCAAGACAGGATCGGTTTAGAAGTGGTGGCCGCGGGATATGTTGCCGAAACGGGACAGTATCGGACAACAAAGGGAACCCTCGAACAGGTGAGCGATCGACCCCTCCGGGATGGCTACAGCGTCGGTTATAGTGGCGATATCGTGCAGGGAATGAGTGGCGGCGGCATTTTTGTCGATGGGGAGTTAATCGGCATTAACGGGCGATCGGCCCATCCGATTCTCTCTAACTACATCGACGAAGACGGTACGAAACCCACAGACGCAGAAATCCAACAGATGAGAGCGGTTAACTGGGGCATTCCCCTTCATACCCTATTAACCTACATCCGGCCCGAAATCCTCAGCGCCTATAACCTGCCCCTACCGCAGGTGAACCCCGATATAGAAACCACCGCCTATACTGGCTATATCGCCGAATTAGAAACAAAAGCCAAGGGTTTCACCGTGCGGATTGATAGTAGCAGTAAAGCCAATGGAAGTGGCGTAATTATTGCTAAAAAAGGCAATATTTACACGGTTTTAACCGCAGACCATGTATTATGTGAGAAGAAGGAAGAAAGTCAAGATGCTGCAAGTGAACCTTGTCCCGATCACACCTACACCGTCGTCACCAGCGACGGCAAAACTCGAAACATCGAGAAAAGCACCATCATCCGGCAGGAAGGGGTAGATTTAGCAGTCTTTCAGTTTGAAAGCCTGGACAATTATCCCGTTGCGGAAATAGCGAATTATAACCCAAATACCGGTGATTTTGTTTTTGCGGCAGGCTTCCCAAAAATTGGCCAAAATCCCTCGAAATGGTTGTTTAGTGGCGGTATAATTAACGATAAAGAACAGGGATTACTACAAACCCGCCAAAGTCCTTTAAGGAATAAACAAGGGGGAACATTACAAAGTGTTGCTTCTTTAACCGAAGGCTATGAATTAGTTTATACCAGCATCACATTTGGGGGCATGAGTGGCGGTGCAGTCTTAGACTCTCAGGGGAGAGTAATAGGGATTCATGGACGTTCAGAAGGAGCAGGGGGAGGGAAAATTCAGTTAGGGTATAGTTTGGGGATTCCCGTTAGCACTTTTATCGGATTGCAAGAAAGATTGAAGGTAAAACCGCAATTATTAACCACTGCTCAACCCCAAGTTAGTCAGCAACAACAACAAGAAATTATTCAAGCGATTACTGGTGTTATTGTTCCTAATACCAATGCGAAGGCGGATATTTGGATAGAAAGGGGAGGACAATTATGGCGGTTATTCAGGTTTGAGGAAGCAATTAAAGCCTTTGATGAAGCGATTAAGCAAAATGACCCCGATAATGTCTATTTAGCGTGGTATGGGAAGGGATTAGCGTTATTTGAATTACGCGAACATCAACCAGCTATGGAAGCTTTGCAACAAGCGATTAATACCTTACCTAAACGGGAAGATTTAAAGAAGTTTCACAGTAGTATTTTACAACGGCAAAGTGTATTTTATCGCTTTTTAGGTGACTTCTCAACAAGTGCTGGTAGAGAAAGAGAAGCCAGAGAAAATTATGAGCAAGCATTAACGGTGATTAATCAGGCGATTTCTCTGCTTCCCAATAACCCCAATTACTATAACGAGAAATGCGGAGTATTAAGTGAATTAAAACGCTATGATGAGGGATTAGCGGCGATTAATCAGGCAATTGATCTCGCTCCCCGTGCTGCTTGGTATGGCAATCGAGGGAATATTTACATTAACCAACAAAAATACGAATTAGCTTTAGCTGACTACAACAAAGCTATTCTACTTAATCCTAATTTAGCTGGGGCTTACTACAATCGGGGGGTTCTTTACCGTCTCCAAGAAAAATACGATTTAGCTTTAGCTGACTGGAACAAAGCTATTGAAATTAATCCTAATTTTGCTGAGGCTTACGTCAATCGGGGGGCTCTTTACTATGACTTGCAGAAATACGAATTAGCTTTAGCTGACTGGAACAAAGCTATTAAAATTAATCCTAATTTGGCTCAAGCTTACTACAATCGGGGGCTTCTTTACCATAACCAGCAGAAATACGAATTAGCTTTAGCTGACTACAACAAAGCTATTGACATTAATCCTAATTATGCTTTGGCTTACAACAATCGAGGGAATCTTTACAAAAACTTGCAGAAATACGAATTAGCCCTCTCTGACTACAGCAAAGCTATTAAAATTAATCCTAATGATGCTGATGCTTACTACAATCGGGGGGTTCTTTACTCTGACTTGCAGAAATACGATTTAGCCCTCTCTGACTACGACAAAGCTATTGAAATTAATCCTAATTATGCTGAGGCTTACGTCAATCGGGGGGTTCTTTACCGTCTCCAAGAAAAATACGAATTAGCTTTAGCTGACTACGACAAAGCTATTGAAATTAATCGTAATGATGCTGTGGCTTACTACAATCGGGGGGTTCTTTACTCTTACCAACAAAAATATGAATTAGCTTTAGCTGACTACAACCAAGCTATTAGAATTAATCCTAATTATGCTAATGCTTACTACAATCGGGGGGTTCTTTACTATAACTTGCAGAAATACGATTTAGCCCTCTCTGACTTCAGCAAAGCCATTGAAATTAATCCTAATTTGGCTCAAGCTTACTTAGGTCGTGGTGGTTTATATGCCATATTACGACAAACCGAAAAAGCAAAAATTGATCTACAACAAGCAGCCATATTATTCCTCCAACAGAATAATATGGCTGCTTATGAAAAGGTGATGCAGATTTTACAACAATTAGGGGGGTGAGTTTCGTAGGTTGGGTTGAGCGAATAAATATGTTAAAGAAAACCTCTCAATTCTCAGGAAAAGCGAAACCCAACAGCCAACACCTAAATCTGTCTGAATCTTTTTGTTGGGTTTCCTTGGGTTTATTGTTGGGTTTCCTTACGTCAATCCAATCGACTTTAGCTAGTAGGAGGAAATAAAACTGGCGATAAAAGATGGTATGAAAAAAACATTCCCATCGCCGAAAAAAGATTTGAAGCCTATTTAAAAACCTTAACGGAGCAAAATCTATGATTACCTTTGATGAAGAAATGGATAAACTGCCCTCTGAAAGAAGGGCAAAAATTGAAGCTAAAACCCAAGAGCTTTTACAAGAAATGCAAATCATTGATGAACTTCTTCAACGCCTAGGACTTGCTTCAGAAGAAATCACGGAAAGCGAAAGTGAACAGCCCTGTTTCTCAGCAAAATCGGATGATTTAAAACAACATCTTACCCTAGAAAATTTAACCCGTATGATGAGGGAATTAGGGGGAGAATGGGAACTTACCCTTAAATTTCCTGAGCAACAAGTGATTAAATTAAGTAGTGAGCGCCCGTAGTTTTTAGGTTGGGTTGAGGGAATAAATATGTTAAAGAAAACCTCTCAATTCTCAGGAAAAGCGCAACCCAACACCCAACACCTAAATCCGTCTGAATTTTTTTGTTGGGTTTCCTTGGTTCAACCCAATCGACGGTAATTCTATTCCTGTTAATAAAGGAGCAGAAGTCAAAATTATTCGTTATGTGGCTTAAAAATTAGCAGCCCATTTAAAAATCTTAACGGAGGAAAATTAATGATTAACTTAGAACAAATTCAAGAAGATATTAACCAATTACCTGAAGAAGCACAAAACTTACTGATTGATTTTATTGAGTTATTAAAAAAACGCTATTCCTTGGCAAAAAAGCCAGAGATTGCAGCAAAAATAAACCCTGAAGCTCAAAGTACCCTAGACATTTTAAAAGAATCTGGATTAATCGGTTGTATTAGTGCAGAATCCGACCTTTCTACTAATTATAAATCTGTTCTCAAAGAAGGATTAAAAGCTAAATATGATCATCGTTGATACCGGATTCTGGGTGGCTTTATTTAACAATAAAGATCAATATCATCTAATAGCACAGCAAACCTTAGCACAGTATTCTTCTCAACCACTAATTACAACTTGGTGTGTTTTAACAGAAAGTTGTAATCTTCTTTTACAACGTTCTCCAAATCTCTATACAGGAGTTGAAAAACAAATAAAATTAATGAACGTATTTGAGAGACATCCCCAAAAATTTCTATTATTTCACCTTGAAAATACTCATCTAAGTAGCTGGTTATAATTAAATTAAAAATGGATTTTAGGTTCGATCCCCCCTGCCCCCCTTGATAAGGGGGGTGCCGATCCCCCCTTAATCCCCCCTTGATAAGGGGGGTGCGGATCCGCCCTGCCCCCCTTGATAAGGGGGGTGTCTGATAATTTTTAACGCCTACCTACTTAGAAAGAATTCAAGACCTTATGAAACAATATCAAAGTCTGCCAATGGACTTAGCCGATGCCTCTCTATTTATCTTAGCAGAAGAGTTAGGAAATGGACGTATCTTATCAATTGATAATCGAGATTTTAATACCTATCGCTGGAAAAATAAAAAACCCTTTATTAATCTTTTCCCAAATTTCTAGTTAATCAGTAGTCCGTAGATTGGTTTGAGCGAATAAATATGTTAAAGAAAACCTCTCAATTCTCAGGGAAAGCGCAACCCAACACCCAACACCTAAATCTGTCTGAATCTTTTTGTTGGGTTTCCTTGGGTCAACCCAACGGACGATAATTGCTATGATTACTATAGGATTTAAAAAAGTAAGTTGAGGTAAACTATGAAAACTCTATCATTTAAAGACATCCAATTTATTATCGAAGCTCTCGAATCCCTTCTCAAAAATTATAGTGACCGTATTCAACAAATAGAAGCTCTCGAAAACTATGAAGATGAAATTTCGGACTTAAGTAATGATTCTTTATTTTTACAAGAATTAATTACTGATTTACAAAATCAACAAACACAAGAATTGGCTCTACTTGTGCCTGAATTTGATTTTAAAAAAATGCCTTTACAAACATTAATTAAACAAGGAAAAAACCTGTCAATTGAGGAAAAATTAATCTTATTGGAATCTCTAACTTCATCAATCCGCGAAGAATATAATCTAATGCGAACCTGAAATGAGAAATCAATGATTACTTATTTAGCCACCGTTCATAAAGTCCGTAGTCGTGGTCTTTTATATGCAAAATTAAAACAAACCGAAAAAGCAAAAATTGATCTATAACAAGCAGCTATATTATTCTACCAACAGAATAATATGGCAACTGATGAAAAGGTGATGCAATTTTTGCAGCAATTAGGGCAATAAGTGGGGGGGTGAGTTATCAGTATTTAGTTTTTTCTAGTCTAGTCTGTTAATTGTTCATTAAAAACCTTCGGGATGGATGTTAAGTAGCTGGTTATAATTAAATTAAAAATAGATTTTAGGTTCGATCCCCCCTGCCCCCCTTGATAAGGGGGGTGCCGATCCCCCCTTAATCCCCCCTTGATAAGGGGGGTGTCTGATAATTTTTAACGCCTACCTACTTATTTTATGACCCTAAAACAACTCATACAAGACAAACGAGAGGATATCCTAAAAATTGCTACCAAACATGGTGCTTTTAATGTGCGTGTATTTGGTTCCGTTGCTAGAGGTGAGGAAACCGAAAATAGTGATATTGATTTTTTAATTGATTATGATTTAGCTAAAACATCCCCTTGGTTTCCAGGTGGATTATTAGTTGATTTAGAGGCTCTCTTAGGGTGTAAAGTGGATATAGTAACTGAAAAAAGCCTTCATCATCTAATTAAACAGCGAATCTTAAAGGAGGCAATTAAGTTATGAATGAAGATCAAGTTTATCTTGAATACATTTTAGACTGTATTGATAAAATTAAGGAGTATTCCCAAGGAGGAAAACAGGAGTTTTTTGCTAATTCAATGATCAGCGATGCTATCATTAGACGCTTACAAACTTTGGCAGAATCAACTCAACGGCTTTCGGAGGAATTAAAGGCAAATATTCCTGATGTTGACTGGCGTAATATTTCTGGTTTTAGGAATATTTTAGTACATGATTATTTAGGGGGAATTGACCTACTTAAGATGAGGAATTTTTTCTCGTCGGTTTCTGGTGCGAAGAATGGAGTTGAAGACGATTACCTGTCCAACTCGATCCTAGTCCCTTGGCAGAGTGACTGACGGATAAGCTCGATCTGTTTGCAGATTTGGCCGGTTTTCTCGTCGCTAGTCATTCAATGATCAATGGGGAAAGATTAAGCCTACCTAATTTTAACTATCTTCTCTCCTCCCTAATCAAACAATGCCTACCATGACCTTAGTGTTACCAATGGTGTATCTACTGGTGATCTACCTCTTACTATCGATCGCAAAAAAGCTAAAATCAACTCCTAATCAGTGATCAGTTATCAGTGGGGAGATAGGAGTCGGTCGTCAGGAGATGGGGGCAAGGATCTGGTTTCCTTTTGCCTTCTGCCTTTTCTAACTGATTACTGCTCACTGAAAAAGGCTAACGGTTATAAAACAGGGACGGGTAAATAAACCTTTTCTACCGTAGGAGAAAAACCTAGCCATTGACGAGATAAACGGGCAAAAGTATCAGGATCACCGCTAACTGCGAAGTTAGTAGGTAGGGGTATTTCGGGATTTTTTATACCTAATAATTCTAGCTCTTTTTCCGCCGCTCGGACAACGGAAGCGGCGGGATCTACCAAGCGCACGGAACTAGGTAAAAGACGACGTAAAACCGGGGAAAGATGGCGATAATGGGTACAACCATAGACCAGAGTATCAATATTTTCTGCGAGTAAAGGCTGAAGATATTCCCTAGCCACTTGCGTGGTGTAGGGGTCAAAAATGCGGTTAGCCTCGATCAAAGGTACAAACTCAGGACAGGGAATTTGCCAAACTTGGGCAGTAGGATCGATTTCTTGAATTGCCTGTTTATAGGCATTACTTTTAGCCGTAGCCGGGGTAGAAATCACACCAATGCGCTTTCCTTGTTTAACGGCAGTTTTTGCCCCGGGCAAAATTACCCCCAAAATCGGTAAATCTTTAAATTCGGCCCGTACTTCTTCTAAAGCCAAGGCGGAACTGGTATTACAGGCCATAATCACCATTTTCACCCGGCGCTCACCCATCCAAGTGAGAATTTCCCGGACAAATTCGATAATTTCCCCTTTAGAACGGGTTCCGTAAGGAAGTCTAGCGGTATCAGCGAAATAGAGAATTGATTCTTGGGGCAGTTGTTTATACAACTCCCTTAAAACGGTCAGTCCACCCACACCACTATCAAACACACCAATCGGACTAAGTTGTGATTCTCTCATAGATATCGAGGAAAACGCTGATCTAAAGTAGCTTTATTTGATGATATTAAAACACGGATTTTTTGATTGGTAAACTAATGCTCCAATCATTTAATCATTAACGGAGATTTCGTTGAATATATTCAATAATCCCCCCAGCGATCGCCGCCGCCATTTGTCGTTGAAAGTTGGCATTGGCTAATTTAGCAGCATCCTCAGCGCCAGTAACGTAACCCACTTCCACGAGGGTAGAGGGCATTTTCGAGGTTCTCAGCACATAGAAACGGGCCCGACGCACCCCCCGATCGCGCATATCGACACTGCGGACAATATTGCGATGGATGGTATCCGATAAACGGCGATCGCCGAAGTAATACACCTCTATGCCATTGACATCCGGTCGTGCTTTCCCCATAGAGTTAGCGTGGATACTGACAAATAGATCGGCATCGATCCGGTTAGCTAGATCCGTGCGCCCTTGCAGGGTGACAAAAAAATCGCTATCCCTAGTTAGACGCACATCGATGCCCTGTTGTTGCAGGATGCGGGTAACTTCTAGGGAAATGGGCAGAATTACGTTTTTTTCCTGAAGGCCACCAATTCCGATCGCCCCCGGATCCTTACCACCGTGGCCCGGATCGATCACCACCAGAAAGCGGCTATTGCGTTGTCGGGGGGGATTAGGAGTGGGGTCAGAGGGGCGCGGAGGTGGGTTAAATTGCCCCGTATCTGGGGGTAAAGGGACAGGTATAGTGGTGGAGTCAGGAACCTGGGAAACGGGGCTAGAATTGCGGGAGGACAGCAATTCTAGGGCTAGGGTTTGATTGCCCGTTTGAGTTAATTGTCCCAGTTGAAAACCCGCGGCCGTCTGTACCAAAATCAGCACCTTATTGACACTTTCCTGACGTACCCGCAATTGATAGATGGGACTATTGCGACCAAAGCGCGGACCGCGAAAAGACTCGGCTAACTTAGCATTTTCGATGCGTAGTTCATAGACACCATCCCGGTTAACAATGCCGTTAGCTTTTAGGGGTAAATCCGCGCGAATTAAGAGGCGATCGTTATTACCTGCCAGATCGATCGAGGAGATCGTGGCCAAACGACTGCTAGAAGGGGGATTATTGGCAGTTTTCGCGGGGGGATTATTGGGACGGGGAGTGGGATTAGTGGCCTGAGTCGGGGGAGGTGAGGAGATATTATCCACGGAACTCAGACCGCCCCTAGGCAGTAAAACCAAGCCACCAAAACGACTATAGAGAGCTTGCCAATCGGGGCTATCTTTATTAACGCTTAGGGAAATCTTAGCCCGTTGATTGGCAGTCTGACTGAATTGAATATCACCGACCCCATAGCGATTGACAGGGATAGTTTGACCGGTGAGACTACCGGGTAAAGTGGCCCCGGGTAATTCAAATTCGATTTTTTTGCCGTCGCGGCTGCGTTGACTGCGGATCGATCGATCATCACCATTTTGCTCTAAACGGACAAAAAGACCATTGCGAGTGATCTGAAAATCATCGTTGTTGTCGGTCTGGCTAACTGGAGGTGGGGGAGTGGGACGGGTGGAACCGCGATCGGGGGGAGGTGTGGGGTCAGGGGTGACGGGTGGTTGCGTTTCCTCCCGAATCGGTTGGGGTTCTGGCAATTCCACTGTCCATTGGGTGGGCGAAATTCCGCGAATTTTTACCTGTTGAGGATCAAAGGTGTAGCCGGGGGCCAATTCAATCACTAAACGGGTAGTTTCCGCATCAAATTGACCAATACGGACACTTCTGACGATATTGCCAATGGGCCGGTTAATATTGGGTTGCCCTAACTTGATCCCGGGCAGATCGATCACGATCCTAGTGGGGTTAGTAATCATTTGCGCTCGCGGTTGCACTCGATTGTCGGTGGTGAACACCAGACGATTCTCATTGGTGTCGAATCGCCAAAAGACGAGCTTGCCGGCCCAAGCAGGGACCGCCACCAGCAACCAAGTTAATGCGCTTAGGAATAACCAATGAAATCTCACGATCGATGCTCCCGTTGCTCAGTTATCAATTACCTTTTTTCGGTAAAAATGGACGATTTTGTCGATTTTTGGCCATCCATAGCTCCGTTAATGCTCTGAGAATGACTATTAATAAAAACAAGCTTATGGGACGTTGGCATGGTCTGCTATGTTTCTGATCAGTGATCAGGGATTGGGTGTTGGGGAGCGGGAATTATAAATTATGAATTATAAATTATGAATTGGGAAGTGGGGGGGATGAGGAGAAGGGAGCGCCAGAGTTGGGAGAATAAATAAAGGCTGACTCCTGAACACTGACGACCGACGACCGGCTCCTAACTCACTGCTCACTGCTCACTGATTGAGGGCTGGCGGTAGGTTCTTTAAATACTAACCTTAACAGAGGCGGAGCGACAAAGGTGGTCAAGATCACCATCATAATAATGGCTGCATCGGTAGCGGGGGATAAAGCGCCACTAGCGGCCCCGACTCCGGCAAAGACTAAACCCACTTCACCCCGGGGAATCATGCCAACTCCGATCGCCAAGCGATTGAGTTTTTCCTTGCTGAAAACGGCTAACCCCGTCACCACTTTACCCAAAATAGCGACGACAATTAGGAAAGCGGCCAAGACTAATCCTTCTCGATTGGTGGGAATAGCGGGATTAAGGACACTTAAATCGGTTTTTGCCCCCACACAGACGAAAAATATCGGTACAAATAAATCGGCGATCGGGAACACTTGTTCTGCCAATTCCGATCGCTTTTCCGTTTCCGCCAGGACTAGGCCCGCAGCAAAGGAACCGAGAATCGCTTCTAATTGGATAACTTGGGCAATATAGGCAAGAATAAAAGCGAAAATCAGGGAAACTAAGAGCAATTGTCCCCTAGTTTTCATGCTATTAACTAATTGAACATAAAAGGGGCTTAAAAAACGACCGATCAGGATCGCCCCGACCACAAAAGCGCTAGAACTAATAACTAGATAAATTACTTTGCTAATCTGCACTTCTCCGGTCTTCACCAAAGAAGCAACGACGGCGAGAACGATAATACCGAGAATATCATCGAGAACCGCTGCCCCGATGATAATTTGACCTTCTTTCGCCGATAACTTCCCTATTTCTGCTAAAACCTTGGCGGTAATGCCGATACTGGTAGCGGTTAAAGCTGCCCCGGCAAAAATAGCGGGAATGGTGGCCAGATGGAAAATATAGATTAAACCCAAAGTACCCACCAAAAAGGGAACCGCAACCCCCACCACTGCGACAGCAGCTGCCTGTGGACCGACGCGAATTAATTCCTGTAAGTCTGATTCTAAACCGATCTCGAACAGCAGGATAATTACCCCCAATTCCGAGAGGACGGAAATCACCTCACTAGCAGCACTAAAAACGGCGGGAGATTGCTGCGGGGTGAGGGGTGAAGTGGATTCTAGGAAATGAATTAGGAGAGAATCCTCGAATCCCGCCCCTCCTTCTGGAAAAACCAGTAATTTTAGGGCAGAAACCCCGATAATCACCCCACCGACTAATTCTCCTAACACGGGAGGCAAGTTGAATCGGACGCATATTTCCCCCCCCAGTTTACAGGCGAAATAAATAACGGTCAAACTCAGCAGCACGCAGGCTAAAACTAAGGCACTATCGGCAGTCTCGGCCGTAGCTGCCGAGGCTAACAGGGGAATGTTAAAACTCCAAGCGGAAGAAAGGAAAGGCTGTAGTATCATCGCTCGCTCAAAATTACTCCCAATAGTTAGTAAAAGTATAGTCAAATATATGCAGACTGAATTCCATTTCAGAAATTCCCTTCACTTTTACTTCAAGAGATTGATTCTCCTTGGGTGAACTACGCACATCTCTATCCCATAGCGGTTAAACGCATTTGGGAATGCTTTTCGCAAAATGTTGTAGGAACCCATGACATCAGATTGAACCAGAATCCCCATAAATTTCCTAGTGAAGAAAGGCACTCTTGCAAGAGGCCCGGTGAGGCTAGTTTTTTGATTCTAGGGATTTTTCCTTTTCTCCTAATTCCCAGTAATTGAGCAGGATAGCATTAACTGTATTACCGATCACATTTAACACGGTTTTAAAGCCATCGGTCAAGCGATCGACCCCCGCTACTAAAGCCACTCCCTCTAAGGGTAAACCCGCCGCCGATAATACGGTAGTCATGGTAATTAATGCGCTGCCGGGGACCCCCGGGGTACTAAAAGAAACCAATAAACCACTCAATGCGATCGCTAATAACAAAGAGGGACTTAAAGGAACTCCGTAAACCTGAGCGATAAAAAGAGCATTAAATCCCTGTAAAATTGCCGAACCATCGCGTTTTAGTACCGTTCCCAAGGGAATAGCGAAACTGGCGATATCTTCAGGTAAACCGTATTCTTGAATTTCCCGCAAAACCACAGGTAAAGCGGCGTTAGAACTAGCAGTACCGAAAGATAAGGATAAAGACTCCGATAAAGAGCTAAAAAAGCGTCGAGGTTCTCCTTTGAGGGCAAAAAGGAGCAAAACATACACCCCAATCATCAAGGCGCTGGCCAAAAACAGACCAAAAACATAGAAAAAAAGTCTCGCCACTAATTCTAATCCCTGGGTGGCGATAACCGAAGCAATCAGAGCAAATACCCCCACAGGCGCTAGATAGAGAATCACCGATAGGATTCTCTCGCTGATTAGATAAAGACTGTCTATCAAGAGAATAAAAGGTTTTGCCCCCTCTTTGGCCAGTCCGATGCCGATACTAAATAAAACTCCCGTCACGATTACCTGTAAAAGATTGCCCCCGGTAAGAGCTTCTAGGGGATTAACCGGAATTAAGCTAATCAGCCAATCTCTCAAGGATACTGGTGTATTGGTGGTCATGGCGGCATTAGTGGCAAATCCCTCTAAACCTATCCCCGGTTTTAATAGCAACGCCGTGGCCATGCCGATTAACAGAGCAAGTGTACTGGTTAGCAGATAGCCAGTCATCAATCTGAGTAAATATCTACCGATCCGCGCAGCATTCTGTACCCGGGTTAATCCTAAAATAAGGGAAGAAAAAACGATCGGAACCACCACAAATTGAATTAAGCGCAGAAAAACCTCTCCCACCGGCGCGAGAATATAGTCATCTAAAGGTAGGATTAGCGCGGGAAAAAAACCATTCAGCAGCGCACCGAAAACAATTCCCGCACCGAGGGCGACTAAGATCAGGTTAGATAAATTCATGGCGTTAAGTTGAGAATTCCGAGACTAATTTGGGGCAGTGTAGCACTAGGCTAATCTTATCGAACCCTTCTGTCATTTTTTGCCAGAAAAGGGAGAGATGAGCCAATAAAAGCCCATCTCTCGGTAATTTATCCCTATACTTTAGTGACAGCCAAGAAGACTTTACTTGTTACCATTACCCTGCATGGCTAAAACCGCATCGCGCAGTTTATCTGGCACTTCTTGCAGGTGATCCTCATCCCACTGGAAGAAACCGACACCCATAGTCAAAGAACGCAATTCAACGATAAAATCCTGCATTTCCGCTTGGGGGAGATAGGTTGTTATCTGATCCCAACCTTTCCACTCCTCAGAAGCTTCAAAACCCTGAATTTGACCGCGTTTACCACTGATTAACTGTAAAACCTTGGCGGTGTATTCTGAGGGAGCGAGAACCGTCACCGATAGAATGGGTTCTAATAAGACCGGATGACATTTAGGCAGTCCCTCCGTCATCGCTAGACGGGCCGCTTGTTTAAAAGCTTGTTCGGAACTATCGACACTGTGATAGGAACCATCGGTGAGGGTGACATCAATATCCACCACGGGGAAACCCAAAGGACCATGACCGAGATATTCCCGCACTCCCGTTTCCACCCCGGGGATATACTGTTTGGGGACGACACCACCGACAATGCTTTCATGGAAGTGGAAACCTTCCCCCCGGGCCAGGGGTTTAATATCGAGATACACATCACCAAAAGCACCGTGGCCGCCGGTTTGGTGTTTATAACGTCCGTGGGATTTGGTGCTGGTTTTGATCGTTTCCTTGTAGGGAACTTGGGGTAAATGGGTGGTCATCGGTAGATTATACTTGCGTGCTAGGCGATCGAGGGCCACTTGTAGATGAATTTCTCCCTGTCCCCAGAGAATCACTTCTTTAGTGTCGCCGTGTTGTTCCCAGTAGAGGGAGGGATCTTCTTCGATCAGTTTTGTCAAAGCTGAACTTAATTTAACTTCATCCTTGCGATTGACGGCGGCAATAGCGAGAGCAAAGACGGGTTTAAGCTGTAATCCTTTGGGAAGGTCGGGTTTTTGACTGCCGCTGCTCACCACGTCTCCGGTGGCGATTCCCTCCAAACGACCGAGAGCGACAATTTCCCCCGCTTGGGCCTGCTGTAAGGGTTGTTGTTGTTGTCCCATGAGACGATAGATACCACCAATCCGCACACCGTTTAAGGCCATGCCATCGTTAAGGGTTCCCTGCCAGATTCGCCCTAGGGAGAGGCGACCGCCCTGGGGAGTAAAATAGGTTTTGAGGATTTGTACCACTGCGTCCCCATCGGCACTGGGATCGAGACCGCGACGATTGGCGGTAATTGTCGGGGCCGGCGCTTCTTCTACTAAAGCGGTGAGGAGATGACGCACACCATAGTCCCGTTCCGCCATACCGAAGAACACGGGTACTATCTGATCGGCTCCCAGTTCTTGTTTTAAGTCTTGGAGAATTTCTTCCAGGGAGGGGTTAATATCTTCGAGGAGTTCTTCTAAAAGATGATCGTCAAATTCGGCGATCGTTTCTAGCATTTCTTGTCGAGCGCTCTGTTCTTCTTCCTTGAGGTGGTCGGGTAAAGGTACAGGATCGGCGGGACTGTTAGGATGGTAATGATAAGCCTGTTCGTTGATTAAATCGATAAATCCGATAGTTTCGTTGTTCTGACGGATAGGATATTGCTGGGGAACAAGGGGACGACTAGAAACGGATTTGAGAGCTTGTAGGACTTCGTTAAAGTGACTATTACAGCGATCCATCTTGTTGATGAAGATTAGATGCGGAATTTCCCAATCATCGAGGAATTTTAGCAAGGGAGCCAGGGTGAGAACTCGATCGACCACCGGTTCACAAACGATAATAGCAGCACCGGCCCCGACCAGGGCATTATAGGTTTCACTGGCAAATTCGATCGAACCGGGGCAATCGAGAAAGGTAAAATTTAGGTTTTGGTATTGACTATGGGCAACGGAAACTTCTACACTCATCTGTCGATCCCGCGCTTGGGTGGAACTATCACCAACGGTATTGCGATCGCTAATTTTACCTTTTCTGGTGATGGCTCCTGTTACGAAAAGTAAACTTTCCAGTAAGGAGGTTTTTCCACTGGAGTAGGGGCCGACAAGGGCCACATTACGGGTGTTTGCTCCGATACTTTGATTCATACAGATACCCCCAACAATGATTTAGTGATTAGTTGCGGCGATTGGACGATATTTACACTCGATCGCCCTTGGGAAATATACTGTCATAGCACTGAAAATTACTCTCAGGACGTAGTTAGAAGCGAAAGGCCTGTCTTGCCATAATTTTGCCCAGTGCTACAGGTGTATTCTTTCCTACTCTTCACCCTAACTCAGTCTCAAGCATTACATCCCATTCTCGCAATCTCTTGTAAAATCTCGCCTACTTTTAGTTAAGGAACTTGAATAAATGTTAACTAGGGTTTGCTAAATAAGTTTTTCGTGGGTGTGGGGTGTGGGGTGTGGGGAAATGGGGAAATGGGGAGAATAAATAAAAATAATCTCCTGTCTCCTGAATCGGAGTCTCCTGAATCGGAGTCTCCTACCTCCAGGAAAAATTTTTTCAGCAAATGTTAACTAAGCTGTTGACTATCGAGAGTCTTTCTCCTCAACTGGATTTACAAAAACGAGAGGTTGCCTGATATAGTGAGAGGTCGGGATGATGTTTATCAAGCAATTTTTATGTTGAAAGCTGGAATCGTGGGACTGCCAAATGTGGGAAAATCCACCCTATTTAACGCTCTGGTGGCTAATGCTAAGGCGGAGGCCGCTAATTTCCCCTTTTGTACCATTGAACCGAATGTGGGTGTGGTATCCGTCCCCGATGAACGTCTGGAGGTTTTGGCTAAAATCTCTAATTCTGAGAAAATCGTGCCGACGCGGATTGAATTTGTCGATATCGCCGGATTAGTCAAGGGTGCTAGTCGCGGGGAAGGATTGGGTAATCAATTTTTGGCTAATATCCGGGAAGTGGACGCGATCGTTCATGTGGTGCGCTGTTTTGATAATGATGATATTATTCATGTTTCTGGGTCCGTGGATCCGGCCCGGGATATCGAGGTGATTAATCTAGAGTTAGCTCTAGCGGATTTGGGACAGGTGGAGAAGCGGGTGGAACGTTTACGCAAACAGGCGAAAAATAGCAAGGAAGCCGCCGAAGAATTGGCTATACTTGAAAAAATCCTAATTTGTCTTAATGACGGTATTTCGGCGCGAAAAGTGGATTTAAGCAAAGAGGAAGAAGAATTAATTAAAAATCTCGGTTTATTGAGTCGTAAACCGATTATTTATGCCGCTAATGTTAGCGAAGATGATCTGGCCACGGGTAATGATTGGGTAGAAAGTGTCCGTCAAATTGCCCAACAGGAACAGGCAAAAGTTGTGATCGTTTCTGCTCAAGTAGAATCGGAATTAGTGGAATTGTCGGAGGAAGAAAGAAAAGATTTTCTTGGTTCTTTAGGAGTAGAAGAAGGGGGATTAAAATCTTTAATTAAAGCTACCTACGAGTTATTAGGACTGCGTACCTATCTCACCACTGGTCCCCAAGAAACCCGCGCATGGACGATTATTGCCGGTATGAAAGCACCTCAAGCAGCCGGAGTTATTCACTCGGATTTTGAACGGGGTTTTATTCGTGCAGAAACTGTGTCTTATCAGGATTTAGTTAATAGTCGCACGATGAGCGCCGCTAAAGAAAAAGGTTTAGTCAGAAGTGAAGGCAAGGAATACATTGTTCAAGAGGGTGATGTTTTACTATTCCGTTTTAATGTATAGCTAAAAATAAATCAGGTGAACGCCGCCACCTGATCAAAAAGCTAAACAATAGGCGTTGTCAATAGCTGTAGGGCTAATTCATGAATTAGCCCTACAATTGGCGCTAATTCATGAATTAACCCTACAATTGGCCTTGTCAATTTGAAAGATGCTCCGAATTTCTGCCCTAAACAATCTCTCAGCTTTTTTTACTCATTTTGGTTAACATTAAACTGAATTTTTTATCTCTTGACATCCTCTAATTTATATTCTATAATCAGGTATAGTGGCAAGTTCTTGTTTAATCAAGATGGCGATGATCTCTGTCCACTAAAAGACTGGTTTGCTAGGAATGCAGTCAAGGCTAAAAATATTCTATCTATTCAACAACCCGCAAGGGTAAACGGTCAAATCAAGCGCAGTAAATGAAAGAGCAAGGATTGTTATTTTCCGAAGATAGCCTGTTACCTGAAAAACTCCCCCAAATTCAGGAATTACGACCTTCTAACAATCTTTCAGCAGTTTTTGAAGAGTGCCATAATTATATTTACGCCAACGAAGGAATGCTCAAAGACAAGATTTTTCACGAGATGGTTAAACTAATCATCATCAAACTTCATGACGAAAAATCTGCCAAGCAATCTGTAAACTTTGGCGTTACAGCAAATGAATATAAAGCCATCGGAGCAAATAAGTCCGATGAATTTATGTCGCGTCTCAGTCAATTATTTACCTCCATCAAGAATCATTATCGGGGATTTTTCACCGATGACACATTCAAGTTAAAACCTTTGACTCTTGCTTATATTGTAGGCAGGTTACAGTACATTAATTTAACTAAAACATCTGGCGATATAAAAGGGGAAGCCTTCCAGACTTTTGTAAATAGACACCAGCGTGGAGATAGGGGAGAATTTTTTACCCCTCACCCAATTGTCCGTCTTGCGGTTGAAATGATAGACCCAAAACCAAACGAAAAAATTATAGATCCTGCTTGCGGAAGTGGTGGTTTTTTAATTCAAGCAATCAACCATGTTCGACAAAATAACCCAGAGTTCAATATAGCAAGTTTTGTGCAAGAAAGTATTACAGGAATTGAATTTAATCCTGATGTCGCCCTTTCGGGAATGATTCGTTTAGTTTTTGAAGGTGGCACAGGTTCAGAAATTATCTGCACTAATGCGCTTATCGAAGATGAAAAATTAAATAATTCCTTTGATGTTATCTTGACCAATCCTCCTTTCGGAAATAAAGGCAAAGTAGAAGACCAGAAAATTCTTAAATCATATATTCTTGCCCGAAAATGGCATAAATCAGCGTCCAATAGTTGGGAAGTTTCCCCAACCGTTTTAGCGGGTCAGTCGCCCGATATTTTATTTATTGAGAAATCTATAAAATTATTGCGCGCAGGTGGGCGCATGGCGATTATTCTGCCCGATGGTTTATTACAAAATATCTCTAATGGACCGATTCGGCATTGGTTGCGCTCCCAAACAAAAATATTAGGTGTTGTTTCCATACCGCCGGAAGCCTTTGTACCCTACGGCACTGGAATCAAGACATCACTTTTGGTGGTTCAAAAATTACCAGCAAACAATGATTCTTGTTTTATGGCACAAATCAAAAAAATAGGCTATGACGTTAAAGGACAAACAATATATAAGCGCAACGAGTCGGGAGTTATAGCCCGAAAAAAATCAGGTTTGCCAATAGTTGACGATGATATAGATGATATTTCTCACTCTTTTAGGTCATTTATCAATGGCGAATTTGCACAAAACAGCGATTGTATTTATACAGTTAAAAACACCCTGCTCAATTCGAGACTGGATGCCGAACATTATTTACCCAATGACCAAAAATTATTAGAACATCTAAAATCTATTGGGGCGAAACCTTTAGGTGAAATTGCCGATATTTTGAGAGAGGCGGCTGATTTTCGTTTAGCTAGGGACAGTGAAATTAGATATATAGCTATTTCCGATGTTGATTATCGTACAATGCAAGTTGTTTCCCAACAAATAATTAAGGCACACGAGGCCCCATCTCGCGCAACTTATAGATTGTACAAAGGCGATATTATTACAGCAATTTCAGGAGCAAGTACAGGAACACCACGCCAAGCAACAGCCCTAATCACGGAAGATGAAGACGGAGCAATTTGCTCAAATGGATTTTCGGTATTAAGAAATATTCAGGGAGTCGAGCCTTTGTTTTTATTAGTATATATGCGAACAGACTTTTTTTTGCGTCAGATTAAAAGGTACATGACAGGTCATGCCATTCCTACTATTTTAGTAGATGATTTGTCTAAAGTTTTAGTGCCTATTCCACCCCAATCTGAACAGCAGAGAATAGCAAAAAGTATGGCTGAAATTCAAGCAATTAGAAAAGAAGCGTTAAAGGCAAGTGAGAATGTTGTTAACGAAATGAGTCTTTTACTTAGCCAATTTGAGTAAGGCAAAAAGCAGGTTAAGCTTAGAACAAGTCTTAAGTAGGTAGGAGTTAAAAATCATCAGACACCCCCCTTATCAAGGGGGGATTAAGGGGGGATCAAAGACAATCAATTTAATTATAACCACTTACTTAATACTAAATCCGGTTATTAAAGACTGATTATCTATTACCACTTTTGCCTGTCCTGATATGTAGCCTATACTCAACGGATTTAGTATCAGTCCCTAGTCGAGGAGAAAAATGTAAAGATTTATTAAATTGTAACTTTTGATACAATCGTGCTTCAAAACCTTGCGTCTTCATCGGCCCGCGTCCTGTAGGGGCGAAGCATTCGGGCAATAACCTATCGGTGAAACCGTAGATTTTCTATCCGAATGCTTCGCCCGTACTTTTTCAGCAAGCCCTATTCATTGATTTTTTTGATCCAATGGCAACTTTTCAATCAATAGGGTCAAATTCAATGAGTATGGTGATTTTGTGCTACAATAGAGGTCTGTTAAAAGTAAAAAGAACAATCAATTAAGTAGGTAGGCGTTAAAAATTATCAGACACCCCCCTTATCAAGGGGGGCAGGGGGGATCAACACCCCCCTTATCAAGGGGGGCAGGGGGGATCAACACCCCCCTTATCAAGGGGGGCAGGGGGGATCAACACCCCCCTTATCAAGGGTAGGGTTGATTCATGAATCAACCCTACCTTATCAAGGGGGGGAGGGGGTATCGAACCTAAAATCCATTTTTAATTTAATTATAACCAGCTACTTATTACGCTAAAATTAAACCCAATGACCGAGCAAACATAGAAAACAAATTAACTGGAACTATTCAATTAGAATTAGAAAAATATCGTCAAAAAGCAGCGGCAAGATTATCACCAATTATGGATCAAGCTAGTGATGAAGCAGAAGCTAACGGATTAACTCCAGATATTTTAGCCTCTATTTTAGAACAAATTGAGAGTTAATCACACTATTAAAAACGGATTAGGTGTAGGGCTAATTCCGGAATTAGCCCTACAATAGGCGTTGTTATTCTGATCTGACAACGCCGATAAATCAACAGGGATTTTCAATTTGCCTGGGAAATGTGCGTCACCAGGGCTGCCGATTGTAGGATGGGGGTAGTGGTGACGGAATCCGTCGCTAGGGTAAAGAGAGGATTGGAGAGGATACCGGCCAGGGAAGTCGCCACTAGGGAGAGGACAATACCCACCTGTAGGGGACGCATCCCGGTAAGAGTCCAATTGATAACGGGGTAATTTTTCACCGCATCGGACATCTCTTGGGGTTCCTTAACTACCATCATTTTGACCACACGGATATAGTAGTAAATCGAGGCCACACTGGTGACTAAACCAACGAGGACGAGGGCATAAAGTCCCGCTTGCCAACCGGCCCAGAATAGATAAATCTTACCAAAGAAGCCCGCTAGAGGCGGAATTCCCCCCAAAGAGAGGAGACAGATGCTTAAACAGAGGGTTAGGAGCGGATCTTTCTGGTAGAGTCCCGAATACTCAGCGATCTGATCGGTTCCAGTTCTGAGAGCAAAGAGAATCACACAGGCAAAAGCCCCTAGGTTCATGAACAGGTAAATTAACAGATAGAAAATCATGCTAGAGTAACCCGCGTCAGTACCGGCGGTTAAACCAATCATGACAAAACCCGCCTGACCGATCGAGGAATAGGCTAACATCCGTTTCATGCTAGTTTGGGCTAAGGCGACCACGTTGCCGAGGATCATGCTCAAAATTGCTAGAGCGATAAAGATAAACCGCCATTGTTCGCTGACTAGACCGAAAACCGTCACTAATAGGCGAATTGCTAGGGCAAAACCGGCCGCTTTGGAACCCACCGAGAGGAAAGCCACCACGGGAGTGGGTGAACCTTCGTACACATCAGGAGTCCACTGGTGAAAGGGAACCGCCGAAATTTTGAAGGCGATACCGGCAATCACAAAAACTAATGCGATCGCTAAGGCCAGGGACTGACCACCGTTAACATCGGTTAATTTTTGGGCAATGGCACTTAAACTGGTTTCACCTCCGGATAAACCGTAGAGAAGGGAAACACCATAGAGGAAAATCGCCGAGCTAGAAGCTCCAATTAACAGGTATTTTAAAGCGGCCTCGTTCGATCGAGGATCCCGCTTCATGTAACCGGTCATTAGATAGGAGGAAATACTGAGCATTTCTAGGGAGATGAAGATCATCACCAATTCACTAGCGCCGGATAGGAACATTCCCCCGAGGGTTGCGGTGAGCATAATGGCTAAAAATTCCGCTAGGGAGGTTCCCGCTTGTTCCACATAACGGATAGACATCAGCACTGTGGAGGCGGTAGAAAGGGCAATAATCGCCCTAAAGACGATACTGAGATTATCCCCCTCAAAAGCCCCTAAAAAGGCCAATGGTTTCGGATTGTCCCAGGCAAAATAAAGAGCAACCACAGCAGCGAGCAGACCAGCGATCGCCGCGTAGGGCAGCCAACTTCTGGCACTCCGTCCCAAGATCAAATCGCCGATTAAAATCACCATCAGGGTGATAATCAGGATTCCTTCGGGCCAGATAGCGCCGGCGTTTAGCTGACTGGCAACAAGACTAGAAAAATCCATATTGATTGAGGTTAAAGGAATTTGAAGTTAAAAAAGGCTTAATACAAGCTTAGGGCATTTCATCAGCGATTCAGTGATCAGTTATCAGTGATCAGTGATCAGGTGTGAGTTTTCAGTTCACTGATCGCCGCTATCGGGTCAAAATATCTAAAAAACCAGATAAATTTGAGATAATCTTAGCTTTTATGGGTATTGTAGTTGTCTCTTGTCTTTTTTATCCTTCTGTCTCGGAGTCTACTCAGCTAAGGGAAAATCTTTGATTTTTGCAGCAGAGCTAATTTCTGATGGTGACAAGTTGTCACCGAGATGTATCCAAGTTAACAGGGAAAAAGTGAAAACTCAGGAAATCATGACATAGACTGGCATCGTTAGTTGTCATTGAAGGATTCTGGTAAAATCAGGCTAGGGAAACCCCCGGAAAATCAGTTGTTTGTGAGCCATCCGCTTGATTTTGTTGTTGAAAAACTTTCTAGTTCGCTCAATCCTTTTCCTTTAGCGATCGCTTGAATGAGTAACGAAACCTATCTCAATCATCCCACTTTCGGTCTATTATACAGAGTCTGTCTATTAGAAGAACATCAGGAATTATTTACCACTCTTTATGCCCAACGTCTTTTTTTTCTGGTGACGGTGGGACCCAAAAAAGTCTCGTTCGATCCGATTAGTCGTTCCGATGCTCGTCTTTTGGTGGAAAACCGGCTGCGGAATTTGCGACGGCGCAGTAATGTGCAAGAATTTAACAGTCTCAACCAAACTTATCAACAAACCTTTTCAGTCTAGTTCATGACGATCGCTAGTCGTATCGAGTCAATCCGTCTTACCCTACCCCCCTCCACGCGCCTGATTGCCGTCAGTAAACAGGTATCGAGCGATTATATCCGTCAAGCTTACCGGGCAGGAGTGAGAGATTTTGCTGAAAGTAAGCTACAGGAAGCAATCTCGAAGCAGCAAGAACTAAAAGACCTGCCAGATATTTCTTGGCACTTTATCGGGCATCTACAGGCAAATAAAGCCCGCAAAGTCCTAGAATCTTTTGATTTAATTCATTCCCTCGATAGTTTAAAATTAGCCCAAAGACTCGATCGTCTAGCGGCGGAATTAGAGATTAATCCCCAAGTTTTGCTACAGGTGAAAGTTGTCCCCGATCCCGATAAGTTCGGTTGGGACAAGGCCGAATTACTGGCAGATATTACCGATTTAGTCAACTGTCAACAGCTAAAAATTCAGGGTTTGATGACAATTCTGCCCCAGGGATTATCCGCCGGGGAAAAGTTAGCCGCCTTTGAAAAAACCAGCGATTTAGCCCAAATAATCGAGAATAGCTCTAGTTTATGCCTGCCTCATCTATCCATGGGGATGTCTAACGATTATCCTCTGGCCATCAAGGCCGGAGCCACTTTGATCCGGGTGGGAACTGGCATCTTCGGCGATCGCATTTATTAAACCATCGCCGTAAATTTACAGAAAAAACCTCTAGAAATTTTAATAATCGGTGATAATATATCTTAAAATTACAGCGTCTAGTCTAGAAGTTGCTGGTTAGCAATGAGGAATTGACTTTTTCCCAATCCCTAAAAACTATCCCCTGATAACTGATAACTGAAAAGAGGGAACTAACCGCTGCCCCCAGACGACTAGAAGGAAAAATTTAGTTCCATCAACTAGATGGATGCCCCCTTAACAAAATAGTTCTCCTGTACCAAGTGAGAGCCAAAATTTTTAAGGGTAACTAAAACAACCCCGACTCTGGCCAAGACCACCCAAAAAAATCTTTTGAAGGACACTTAGACTGTGAACAACATTTTTACCAAACTCAAAGATTTTGTCGGTATCTCCGAACAACCGGAAGACGAAGACGAAACCGACTACGAAGAAATGAACTGGGAAAAGTCTTCCCCCCAAGATAGGGGTCAAAACGAAGAAGAAGATCCCCTCAATCGTCGTCAACGCGAACCTTTAAATCTCAGTACAGCCACATCTATGGGACTCAACAGAAGCAACGTGATCGGTATGCCAGGTATTAACAACAATAATGCAGAAGTGGTCGTGATCGAGCCCCATTCCTTCGAGGAAATGCCCCAAGTTATCCAAACCCTGAGAGAACGCAAATCGGTGGTTTTAAACCTCAACGTCATGGATCCCGAAGAGGCACAAAGAGCCGTGGATTTTGTCGCCGGTGGCACTTATGCAATTGATGGTCATCAAGAACGCATCGGTGAGAGTATTTTCCTATTTACCCCCAGCTGCGTTAAAGTTAGCACCCTTTCCGGAACTATTCACGATATCACCGATAACCCGAAAATAGCTCGTCCCGTTTCCTCCACACCTGCTTGGGCAGCCGAAAGCAGTCGATTAGCTCAATGAATCCTTCCATAGTCCTCTCGTCAGGTTTGTCGAAGCTAGAAATCGATCGATTTATCGAGAGGATGCGTTTTTTCTTGGTAGGATAGCTAAATCTCTCTTTTTTACTTTTTACTTTAAAAAATACTGTGTCTATTCGTTTAGGAATTATTGGCGGTGGAGTGATGGCCGAGGCCATTCTCAGCCGTTTATTAAAAAAAAATGTTTATAGTCCAGAAACGGTGTTAGTCAGTGAACCCCAGTCCCAACGGCGCAACTTTTGGGTTAATACCTATGGAGTGCAAGTCAGTGAGGATAACCGGGAAGCTGCTAGGGCAACTGAGGTGTTAATCTTAGCGGTAAAACCGCAAATTTTAGAGCAAGTAGTGAATAGTTTGCTAGGAATACCCGAAAAACCCCTAATTATCTCGATTTTAGCGGGAGTTACCCTCAATCGCTTAGAAATGGGCTTTCCCGATCGCCCCGTCATCCGGACGATGCCCAATACCCCGGCCACGGTGGGACAAGGGGTTACAGCGATCGCATCTGGTCGTCATGCGGAACCGGAACATCTGGCCGTAGCCAGAGATATTTTTGCCGCGGTCGGTTCGGTGGTGGAAGTTCCCGAAGCTTTGATGGACGCGGTAACGGGATTATCGGGATCGGGTCCGGCATTTGTGGCCTTGATGGTGGAAGCTTTAAGCGATGGTGGTGTGGCGGCTGGATTACCGCGAGCGATCGCATCTCAATTAGCTATAGAAACAGTTTTGGGGACGGCAACCCTATTAAAAGAATCGGCCATACATCCGGGGGAATTAAAGGATCGCGTCACTAGCCCTGGGGGAACGACGATTGCCGGGGTGAGACAATTAGAAAAAGGCTCTTTTCGATCGACTATTATCGAGGCAGTGGTGGCGGCCTATCATAGATCTAAAGATTTAGGGCGTAGTTCTGAAAAGTAATCTTTGTATCTTTTTTAACCCATAACTGATGTCTCAATCTGTGATAAGATACGCAGCAATTCTTGTCCAGAAAAAGTTATGAATAAGAAATCTTATCGTTTTGATTTAATGGCATTAATTGCCATTGCAGCTTTTTTTCTGGGGATTGTTTTCTGGAAAGTCCCGCTTCATTATCCCTATATCCTTAATTTTGATGAAGCGGTGGCCATGGTACTTGCCTACGTCACTAAACAAGGTTATCGTCTCTACGAACAAGTTTGGCACGATCATTTATCGGGTTTATCTCTTTTACTAAATGGTTGGTTAAGCGTGACAGGATTTACTATCCATGCCGCCCGCCTTATGGTGCTTTCTTTATCCACAATTATGTTAGGGATTTTTTATCTAATTCTGAGAGTTAATTGCGGAATATTGGCTTCTTGTTTATCGGTATTTATTCTCTCAACCTGTCTAGTTTATATTACCCTGTCAACGACAATGTTGCGGGAGTTACCCTCACTTTTTTTTACAATTTTAAGTATTTTTATCATCTTTAAAGCCGTTAAATTCACGGGTAAGCTTAAGTATGGACTGTATTTACTCAGTGCCATTGCTTTGGTTTTTTCCCTGCAAATTAAACTTTCGGGCATTACTATTATCCCAACTGTAGCTTTAATTATTTTTCTCAATCAACAGAATAGTTTTATTAAAAGAATCATTGATATTGTTATTTGGTCAGTCGCTGTCGTTTTAGTCTTTGTCTTAGGTTCCCTGACTATTTTTCCTTTTTCCTACGAAAATATTATTAAATCTCATGTTATTGTTGCCGCTAGTTTCGGTGAAGAAAATCTCACCTTATGGACTCTCTTACAAAGCGCCCTACAACACGAACCAATTTATCTAATCGTCACAGTGATCGCTATTATAGCGATGGTTTTTACTCGCAATATAATACCACTTTTACCGCCCTTGATCTGGTTGGGTTCTAATCTATTTAGATTTGCCACAGTCGCCCCAATTTGGCCTTATTATTATATCCATTTAATTATTCCTGCCGTTTGGATAATTGCCTTATTTGTCGAACAGTTAAAAATTACTGATAGCCTCGGGGAATTTAGGCAAAATCGAAAAATAACCAGGAAATTAGTTCTCAAAATGCTGATTTTTCTTCCCCTTTCTGGTCAATTTCTCTTTAATACCTTAAGAATAATCACCAATCGTGATCCCTCAATTAATGCCTACGTTCAATTTAACAAAAGGTATAAACCTCTTTTAGCAGAAGCTGTGTTTGAAAAATTTAAAAACTCCGAGAAACTTCTGTTAACCGATAATCCTCACTACATATATCAGTATTTCTTGAAAACACCCCCAGAAACTGCCGTCATCACCAGAAAGAGATTTATCAATCAGAATCTTGATGGGGATTTTATCCTAGAAGTTATCGAAAAAAGACAGCCAGATTTGGTTTTTCTTTATCGATTTGAAAAGGATTTTATGCAATCACCAAAACTCAGGGATTATTTAGAGAAAAATTATATCCAGTTTCCCGACCAGCAAGAAAAAGGAACTCTCTTTATCAGTCCGAAAACTTGGCAAGAATATCAAAGTAAGGCTAATTAGAAATTGTGGACGGGGACTATTAACGTTTTTTCTTTTTTACCGGTTTTTGAGCCACTTTTCGAGAACGTTTGTAGGCCGATCCGATCCAATCACTACAACTATGACTCATTGCCCCTAATTCTAAACCAAGGAAAATAGCGATCGCTACCCGGGGATACTGTTGCCATAATGCGATCGCTTGCTGCGGCCACAGTCGCCAATCCCAGTCTATACCCCAGAAACTTTGCAGGAGCGGAATGATGACGATCGCCGCTAGTAAAAGAAAACTACCGAAGTAAAATAACCGAAAAATTGTGCCGATCAATAAACCGTGGGATAACCAACCGCGATGACGGATCATGGAACGATAGGGTAGCCACAACCAGCGCAGATAACCCCAACGTTTGTACTGTACCGAGTGGATGTCAAGATCTGGTCCAAACAGGAATCCGCTAAACAAATAACTGGCCAAGAGTAACAGGGTTAATTTACCACTGCCACTGACCAAAAAACTCGCCCCCGCAATCGGTGGCAGCAAAATTAGGGTAATGCGATCGTGAGTTCGACCAGAGGGCATCGGAAAAAAATTAACTCGCTCAAAAAAATAATATACTTTTTTGAAAATATATGTTATGCTGAGAAAGTGCGAAATTGATTCGGGCGTTTAGCTCAGTGGTAGAGCGCCTGCCTTACAAGCAGGATGCCGTAAGTTCGACCCTTACAACGCCCATTTTATTAGATTCTTGCCTCGTCAAGCTTTCACTCTTGATCGCAGGTTGAGATTAAAACTATTGAGGGGAATTGTTGCTGGAAGGCAAAATTGGGACTATTTGCTAGTAAGCTAGTCAGTAGGTACTAGGATTAATTCATCGCAGCACAGCGGTTATATGGCCAATTGGAAATGTATTAAAAATTGTGGAGCTTGTTGTCAACTAAATCCCGACGAGCGTCCTGACTTAGAAGAATATCTGACTCCCGCACAATTAAGTCAATATCTCAGCATGGTGGGGGAAGAAGGTTGGTGTATACACTTTGATCGCCAAACCCGTCTCTGTACCATTTATGACCAGAGACCAGAATTTTGTCGTGTTCAACCCGATATTTTTGCCAAAATGTATCAAATTGAACCGGGAGAATTTGAGCAATTTGCGATCGATTGTTGTCATGAACACATTGAGGATCTTTATGGGGAAGATAGCCTAGAAATGAATAGCTATCGTCAGCAAGTAGGCTAAGATTTACCCCCATCCCAGAAATAACTCGGACGGGGAAGAAAATAAGTGGTCTGGTTATTTTTCCTAGCTTTTTGATGGCTAAACCAGTAAAATTACGGAATTGATTGTTTCCCTGTTGAGGAGAAGTCTATAGGAAACTCAAAACCTCTAGAGGTGCAGAGTTTGGGTTCAGGACAGGGAAAAAATATCATGGAAAAACCGGAAAAACAGCACCGCAGACGCGGGGTTATCCTCACCACCACGGGACTAGAAAAATTACTTACTGCTAAACAAGAAGCGGAATATCGGGATAATTGCGGTCATCGCTTCACCCTAGAAGTCCTCAGCGAGAAAACTCTTTTAGGGGTAGATACTCTGATGAAGGTATTCGCTTGTGAATCGGGAGTGGATAAAAAAACCTTGAAACATTGTTTTCAAGCCTTTAATTTAACTTTAGAAAATAGCGATTATTATCGTCCTAACCTACCAGAAACTAATAGTATTAATCCTCAACTATTGGCTGAATTACCAGAGGGACAAGTCCCCCTCGATTCCCCCTTGTATATCAACAGAAATAATCTAGAACAGACTTGTTATCAAGAGATATTGCGCGGGGGGAGTCTTATCCGGATTAACGCACCCAGAAAAATGGGAAAAACCTCCCTGATGGCCAGAATTATTAATTATGCTCAACAACAGCAATACCATACACTTTATTTCAGTTTTCGGTTAGCAGAAAGCTCAATTTTTCAAGATTTAAATCACTGGCTGCGTTGGCTTTGTGTTAGTATTAGTCGCCAGTTAGATTTAGATAATCATCTCCCACAGGATTGGGATGACTTCCTGGGGGGTAAAATTAACTGTAAAATCTATCTAGAAAAGCATATTCTCTCCCATCTCGATCGCCCTTTAGTGCTTGCCTTTGATGATCTTGAATATCTTTTATCCTATCCACAGCTAAGGGAAGAATTTTTTAGTATTCTGCACCTCTGGCACGAGGAAGGCAAAAACAAACCTCTCTGGCAAAAATTACGTTTAATTGTTGCCTATTCCCCTGCACAGGAGCTTGATAAAACCTCAGATATCTATCAATCTCCTTTTAGTCTTGGTTTACCGATCGAATTGCCTAATTTTACCAGCGCACAAGTACGAGAATTAAGTCAAAGACAGGGATTAGATCAGAATTTTGACTGCGAAAAATTACGGATATTTCTAGGGGGTAATCCCTATTTAATTCGTCTTGCTTGCTATCATCTTGCTCGGGGTAATTGTAGCCTAGAAAGCATTTTGGCTACTTCTATCGGCGAGGAAAATAATATTTTTGCAGGCCATCTTAAACGTTTACTTTGGCATCTGCAATACTTAAAGGGCAATTTAGCGGCTATCTTTGCTAAGGTGGTGATGGCGGAAAAAGACATAGAAATTGATTTAATGGCAGCTTTTCACCTAGAAAGTCTCGGACTAATTCACCGACAAGGTAAGTTTTGCCGAGTCAGTTGTCCTCTCTACCGTCAATATTTTGGCGAATATTTCCGGCAACGTTCTGTTTTTTTGCCTCGAAAAACTTCTATCCTCGCCAAAAAAATTACGCTTGCTCGCTTTGATACTTCCGAAAAAAGTCGCTATGCTATGTAATTTATAGTCCGTTAGGCGCTCGGCTAACACAGGCTAGGAGTGCTAAAGTTATCACCATAAACATCCTCAAGGAAAATCAACTCGGTGCGGACAATCCTGCTGCAATCTCTTCTTTGGCTTTTTGGGCTGCTGCGACTAGATTATTCTTCGTCTGTTTAAACGACTGATCCCATCGTTTTTCTTCTTCAATTTCTGCAATATAAGCTCGAACATACTCTACTAACTGCTCTTGAAGCTCATCAGGCAGAGACTCAACCATCTTGATGATCGTGGTAATAGCAGGAGAGGGCATGGTATCTATCAGCGTAGTAGGTTTTCTCTATTCTACAACGTCCACCGCAAACCCAAAATGATATGATCTTTGTTTCCTCTGTGTCTGGAGTGGTTTTTATTAATGAGCCTTGCTCAAAACCCAACAATTCATAATTGAAGAGCGAGGTATTTATGGGTAAAGAAGAAGAAATACTTGAACAATGGCGAGAACTGACACTGGAAAAGCAACAAAAAGTTTTACAATTTGTTCAAACACTGAAATCTAAGTCAGAAACAACAGCACCAATTAATTAGGAGTCTAACCCATGAGCGGCCCCACCATCGAAACCGATTTAGGAAAAATCCTAGACCAGATTAATCAGAATCTTAAAGAGACCAATCAGAAGCTAGACGCGCTCCAGAAAGATGTCACAGAGATCAGGATTGTTCAAGTCAGATTCGAGGCCGAAGTAAAGGGAGATCTCAAGGCATTACAGGGAGAATTCAACACATTACAAGGTGATTTAAAAGAGATTAAAGGCTCCCAGAAAGCCCAAATTTGGGCATTAATCACCATCTTGGCAACAGCAGTTATCGGAACTATTATCCGCTTTGTCATCACTGTTCCCCCTGTTAGCAACCCCTAACTTCCACTGCCGGGGAACAGGCTTCTGGTTCCTGTTTGATATTCAGGTAGAATTAATGATAGAATTGGTGCGTTACGGCGGATTATTAATTTGGGTTTTTTGACCGGATTTGTGACCGACTCAACACTTTATCATCCTCTACTGATCCCCCCTGCCCCCCTTGATAAGGGGGGTGCCGATAGGCGGGGGGATCCCCCCTGCCCCCCTTGATAAGGGGGGAACTGACAACTTTTAACACCTACCTACTTATGTTTTAGATGCTAGGGTTGGGAGATGGAAGAATTAAGAATTGTCAATTGAACACCGTTATCTCTTTCATAAACTATCACGACGGGAAAGGTTAATTTAGCTTCTTTTTTTGGTAACGCTGGGAAAATATAGGAATAACCATTGCCTTTGAGCAACAGTCGCCAAATTCTCGGTTTATCAGGGTTACTAATATCGTTAAGTTCGTTATCTAATAAACGTTTGTAGGATTGAAGATCGCCGATAATTCTAAAATTAGGTAAGTTAGTTTTTGTGGAACGACTTTCTAAAGGATTATTAAGTTTTCGTCCTAAGCTGGCATCTTGAGGCATAACAATCGTGACAATCGGTAAAGCGGAGGTTTCATTAACAGCATCTTTCCAAGCATCATCTTTTGCTTGCCAGGTTGCCAGCCAAAAAAGAGCCATCAGTACAAAAATAACGATAATAAATTCATTCAATAGGGATGATAAAAAATCAACGATCTTAGCTTGGGATTTACTCAAAGCAATCGGTAATCTTTTCAGATATTTTATCAGCCATCTTTGTCCGGCAAAGGTGATGACAGTAGCACCTATAATCACCAATAAAAATAGGATTTTTCTAGGAATTGCCCAAAGGTCTCCAAAAAATGTTTGAAAAGCGGCAAAATAAAAGGATTCGTTAGGAAGACTCAGAGTCGTAACTTCGAGGTAAAAAAAGCTAAAGTATGCCCAGCGATAAATCCAGCCGGTAAAGTAAAGAGCAGCGGCTAATAAAACCAATACACTAATTAGTTTACCGAGAGGATTAAATTCTGAGGAATTGTCGGGATCAGTCATGACAAACTGCTTGGGATGGTTGAAGTGAAAAAGGAGATGTTAAAATTCTATCATCTCTTATTTATTTCGATATTGAGGGGTTAAGTCGGATGATGAAAGCTATTTTGCGGGGGAGTATTTTCTCTTTGCTGTTGCTGGGAGTAGCAAGCGATAGGCGGTTAGAATGGCTTCAGGGTTCTGTCCGCAGTCAGGAAACGGCGTTAGAGGTGGCTGTACCGGATAAGGCGACGGTGGTACTCAAGCGGGGAAATCCTCTGACGGGACGGTTAACAGCTTTTAATCAGGCAAGTTTGAGACTGTCGGCGGGGGGTGATTCAGAAACAGTTCCTCTGAATCAAGTTAAATCGATAGAATTTCAAGGAGATGTCTGGATTGAGGGTGAACCTCTTCCTTCTCGTATCCGAGGTTATGTTAAAACTTGGCCTGGAGTTCCTGTCACAGCTTTCAGGTTACAAAATCCTCCCCAGTCGGCTAAAGTCAACTTAAATAGGGTATTAACACCTGAAGAATTACAAAAGCTACTTAATATCAAAGACAAGGTTCATGTACTATCTAAAATTAATTTTAACTCGCCTCAAAAAATGACATTAGAAGCCTTTACTATGCACAAAAAATAAATTATGTCTATCTCTCGTCTTAAACTTCTGGGTTATTTAATCATCACAACAACTATCCTAAGTGTTGCGATGTGGATGTCTCCTGAGAGAGGCAAATTTTTGCCATTTAAGGGCATCAATCAAGCTGTTACCCAAAATCGTCCAAACACACAACAGCAGCAAAGAATCGCGTTAGTAATTGGTAATGCTAATTACACAGTGGGAAAACTAAAAACTCCCCTTAATGATGCCACAGATATGGCTAATGCTTTGAAGGAATTAGGTTTTGAGGTAATTTTGCTCAAGGATTCTTCTAAACGACAAATGGATGATGCTCTCGATCAGTTTTTCACTCGGATTAATCAAGGTTATGTCGGTTTATTTTATTATGCAGGTCATGGAATGGAGGTAGAAGGAGAAAATTATCTTATTCCTGTTAATGCTCAGATTAAATATGAAAAAGATGTTGAGTATGAGTCAATGCCTTTGGGGAAAATACTCGGCAGAATGGAAGATGCGGGTAATCGAATTAATATTGTGATTTTAGATGCTTGTCGGGATAATCCTTTTCGTAAATTTTGGCGTTCATCTAGCAGGGGATTAACAGCACCATCGCAAGCAACATCAGGAACTTTAATTGCTTTTGCCACTGCACCGGGAAAAGTCGCTAGTGATGGTACTGGACGGAATGGATTATTTACTTCCTACTTATTGAAATATATTAAAACTCCCAATATGGAAGTGGATTCAATGCTGCGAAAAGTACGCTCTGATGTTGTCCAAAATACTAATAATTATCAAGTTCCTTGGACTTCATCTTCTTTAATAGGAGAATTTGCTTTTAATCAAAAGACTGAAACAACCCCTCCTCCTGTGACTAGCTCACCTGTTCCTAAACCTAGCCCATCTATTGCTGTTGTACCAACGCCAAAACCAACCCCTTCATCTGTCCTCAAGCCAGGAACTACTCTTATATCGAGGTCAACAGGAGTGAACTATACCAACCTTCGACAACTCCTACAACAGAAGAAATGGAAAGAAGCTGATGAAAAAACCTGGGATTTAATGATGGCTGCTGCTAATAGACAAGATTATGGTGGATTTAATGACGAATCATTCCGAAAGTTTTCCTGTGAGGATTTACGAATGATTGATCAAGAATGGTTAAATGCTTCAGGAGGAAAGTTTGGCTTTTCTATACAATTGGCGATTTATAAGCAGACAGGGAATACCCCCGGAAGCTTTAATCTAGAAACTTATCGTCGTTTTCGTGATGCAGTGGGCTGGCAGCTACAGGGGAGGATAACGGCGGGGAAACTATATGAGGACTTGACCTGGGGTACAAACGCACCTGCAATCGCACCCAAAGGACACCTCCCTCTCGGAGGTGGGTATGGTAGGCTATGGGAGGAAACTGACGTAAAGTTATATTATTCTAGTAGATATGAAGATTGGAGTAGAAAGACTTTTTTTGCAGAGCGACTTGTAGATTGTAGAATATAACAATCTCAGGTCTTTTGTCAAGTCTAATTTTAGGGGGTTTGCTCACGGAAACATCAGCTTTTGGGGAACTCGATACTTAACGATGTTGATGTCTATTATCGCGGAATTTCTAAGTTTAATTTAGGGGATAAACAAGTGGCGATCGCATAATTCTTTTCAACGAGGTTATGAGCTATCCAGCAATTCGATACCCATCACCATCACCTGATTGCATTTATTGATTTTTCATCGCATACTATTTAAAAAGAAACGTGCCAAAGACAAAAATCATCTTTTATCAAGAAGCAGAAGGCATCTCACCCGTTGTTGAGTGGCTTCAGAAATTACTCAAAACTGATAAAAAAGGATTTGCCAAATGTATAACCAAAATCGAACAACTTGCCGCACAAGGTCATGAACTGCGCCGCCCTGCTGCCGATTATCTCAGAAATGATATCTGGGAGCTTAGAGCCAAACAGGGAACCATACAATATCGAATCATCTATTTTTATCATGGTCAAAATATAGCAATTATTGGTCATGCTCTTATCAAAAAAACTTCCGCCGTTCCCTCACAAGACATCGAGAGAATTATCCAAAGAAAAGCACAATTTAAACAAAATCCAGAACTTCATACTTATCAAGGAGAAATAAACAATGCCTAAAACCACAGATGCCGTAAAAATCATTCACCAAATGATTGCAGACGATCCCACAATCAAAGAACAAATTGCCCTAGAATCCCTCAACTCAGAAATCGCACAATTGATTTATGACGCTCGTATGAATGCTGGATTAACTCAACAACAACTAGCCGACCTAATCCATGTTGAGCAATCCGTTATTGAAGATCTAGAAGACGCTGACTATCAAGACAATCCCCTAATAATGCTACAAAAAATTGCCACTGCCCTTAATCAACGAGTCAAAATGAGCCTTGTTAGTAGCTTGTAGGGTGCGTGTTTGCGCGTATTTAAAGGAGATTTGTTAATAATTAAACTATTACCGCGCCGTAACGCACCATCTTAAGAAAATTGGTGTGTTACTCTATCACTAACGCACCCGACAAGAGCCGCTACTGTGTCTGGAGTGGTTTTTATTATGATTATTTAACTGCTACCGAATATCCCCCCGCAGTAATCTCTCCCTAGTAACAGGTTTCTAGTTCTTGTTTGATATTCAGGTAGAATGAATGATATAATTGGTGCGTGGGGCGTGGCTCTCTCGTTTAAAAGCTTGTTACCTGTAGAATATAACGATCTCAGGTCTTTTGTCAAGTCTAATTTTAGGAGTTTTGCTCACGGAAACATCAGCTTTTGGGGAACTCGATACTTGACACTATTTAATTTATCATTTGTTAGAAAACTCACATATATAAAAGCTTTAATATGCCAAAAATACAACTTATTTTTTACCAAGATGAAAGAGGTAATATACCAATTATAGAATGGCTTGATAGTCTTCCTGGCAAAGCTCAAAACAAATGCTTTATCAAATTACAAAGACTGGCAGAACTAGGATATGAATTACGCAGACCAGAAGCAGACTTTTTGCGGGACAAAATTTATGAATTGAGAGTTAATTTTAAAGGAATAAATTATAGAATTCTTTATTTCTTTTATAAAAACAAAGCTGTGGTCATTTGTCATGGTATAATTAAAGAAAAAGAAGTTCTACCACTGGAAATCGAGCAAGCAATTAAAAACAAAGCTAAATTTGAAAAAAATCCCGAATTACACACCTATTTTCAGGAGTTGATATGAATACACACCAAACGACAGCCGATGGCTTACAAATTCTTTACCAACGTTATTATGCTAATAATCCAGAACGTCAATTAGAATTAGAAAAGGCTCGTATTGATGACGAAGTAGCCAGAAAAATATTTAAGATTAAGGAAACACATCATCTTTCAACAAAAGCTTTAGCAGAATTAATTAATACTGATGAATCTATTATTGAAGCCTTAGAAAATGCTGACTATGAAGGAAACTCTTTTTTGTTGCTAAATCTCATCGCTACAGCCCTAAAAATAAAGGTTAAATTTGAATTAGTTTCAGCCTAATTGTTTCAGTAATTTGCTACAATGAGAATAAGCTGTCGCGCATTTAAACAATGACAATGATAAACCTAGAAACAATTGAAGAAGATATTGCGTCCCTTCCCCCCGACGCACAACAGACTATTCTTGAACTTGTAGATATTCTCAAAAAACGATATTCTCCCAACCCACAGGAAATGAAAGAGCAGCGAACAGAAGATTGGTCTGACTTTATCGGTTGTATAGAAGCTGAACCAGACCTTTCTTTTGAATTATGAATTATGAATTATCAAAAAGAATAGAAGAAACAAATAGATATTCGGGAACGTTGTTTTGAGTATGCACTGCGAGCAATTAAACTTTATCAATCAACAATAATTTGAGAAAATGAACCAAAAAACTTACCAACTAACCTTAAACTTTGACCAGATTTTAGATTTGGTTAAACAACTCCCAGAAAGTGACAAAATAAAACTCAGTAAAGAACTCGAAAAAGAAACTTTAAATCAAAAATTAACCCAACTTCTAGAAAATTTTAAAACTGATGAGCTTTCCTTAGAGACAATTACCGAAGAAGTGGAGGAAGTTAGGGCTGAAATTTATGGACAACAAGCCACCAATTAAAGTTATTATTGATACTAACCTTTGGATTAGCTTTCTTATTGGTAAACAGTTAGCCAAAACTCTTCTGCCGATTTTTTCTCCACAGCTACTTAATGAGATTAACCTTGTTACCAAAAGACCAAAATTACAAAAGCATTTTTCCCAAAGAAAAGTTCAAGAGTTACTTGAGCTTTTAAACATAATTGGGTTATGTATTGAGACTAAATCAAAAATTAATATCTGTAGAAACGCTAAAGATAACTACCTTTTAGCCTTAGCCAAAGATAGTCAAGCTGACTTTTTAATTACAGGCGATCAAGATTTATTAATTTTGCAACAATTTGGAATAACTAAATAAGACTTCTAGACTTTTTGTCAATCAAAAAGTACCAAATATGGGAGTGATCGGGTGGAAAATTCAGGGACTTTTTCCCTGAAAATTAGGTAATTGACCCCCTCAAAATCGGTAAAACCCTACACCCCACACCCCACACCCCACACCCTACCCCCACGAAAAACTTTTTCAGCAAGCCCTAATTAAATTATGATCGCGCCGTAACGCACCATCTTAATTTGTAGGGTGCGTTAATGTTCTCGGTTCTTCTCTTTTTCTCACCTAACGGCTGGTCGATTTTTTTGAGAAAATTGAGTTAATAATCTCTAGGTTGAGTTAAGGTTTGTAGTTACGCTTTAGCGCCAACTTCTGGGGAAAATCGGGCTAGAGCATCGACATTGCTTGTATTCCCAAGACTTGCCTGACTTGCCTTTACTGTTCTTTGTGGCGAGAAAAAGCCAGATCAGCAGTCTCGATTACCTTTAATAGCTGTTCGATGCGGTTTTCCGTTGGGGGGGCCAAACAGGGAAAAACGACTAAACCGGGGATTTGATTAGCCACCTCGGTGACAGCCACATCAAGGGTGACTAGGGGTAAATTAGCTAGGGTTTCCGACTTGCTCAAGGTTTGCAGATAAGAGTATAAATCTTCTGCGATCGAACTATCAATTAAGATAGCGTCCACCTCCCAGACAGTAGCTAAAAGTTCCGCCTGTTCGCAACTATCGGCCTCGATAAAACGATAATTTTCCCGAACTAATTGATTATTCCAAATCCAGCTAAAGGAAGATAAATCGGAGAAATTGGGGGCATAATGACCGTGTAAACGCAGCAGAGTCGGAGCAGTGCGCTGTTTTCGGCTAGGAACAGGGGAAACGGTCAGATTTAGGCAAGCTTGCAGAGCTGCCGAGGTGATCGGCGGAACCAGAAAACTATCGGCCCCTTGCTGTTGACTGCGGTTGCGATCGGAATCGGCGGCGGTGACAATAACTTTTATATCTTTGGTTTGGGGATGGGATTTCAGCAGCGTTAACACATCCCAACCGGACAAGAGGGGTAGATTGGGATTGAGAAAAACACAACGGGGTTTTAACTGACGGGCTTTTTCGATCGCCTCAGTGCCGCTACGGGCGATAATGGCTTTTAATCCCAATTCACTTAAGCGATCGACAAACTGTTCGATAACTTGGGGATTAGCTTCCACCACTAACACCAGACGCTGGGGAGTGGCGGACTCTTGGTCTGCACCTTGGGGATGAACTGGCAGCAGTAAAGTGAATTGACTGCCTTCCTGGGCCTTGGAGACAAAGGATAGATCACCACCGTGACAGCGTGCCAATTTTTGGCTGAGGACTAAACCTAAACCCGCACCCTCAAATTGACGGGTGAAAGGACTTTCTAGCTGTTGGAATTTCTGAAAAATCAGATGCTGGGATTCTTCTGGAATACCGATCCCCGTATCCCAGACGGTAAAAGCCAGCCAATTTTCCCAACGATTAACTTTAATGCCCAAATTACCGCCATCAATGGTGAATTTTACCGCATTATCTAACAAATGCACTAACATCTGTTGCAAACGGGCTTCATCGGCCAGAACATAATCTAACCCGGATTCGATGTCAAGACGATAGCTGCTGGGGAGATCGAGACGTTGGGGATACTTATCGACGATGATATCGTAAACCCGTTGACAGAGGCGATCGATTTTGACTCTAGTGAAAGTTAATTGTAGTTGTCCTGTCTCTAGGCGGGTTAAATCGAGGAGATCATTGACCAAAGCCATCAACTGGCGACCGCTGCGATAGATTAAATCGGCATATTTGGACTGTCGGGGGTTAAGTTCACCGATTTTTTGTTCCCGCAGCAGACTGGAGAGACCGATCACGGCGGTGAGGGGCGATTTAAACTCATGGCTGACACAGGCGAGAAATTCATCCTTAAGACGATTTAAATGGACTAGATCGGCATTTTTAACCGCTAATTCCTGACAATATTGCTGTTGTTCGGTGATATCGGTGGCTAACAGTAACCACAGTCCTGAAGCTTTCTCGATCAAGGGATAATTATCCGTTAAATTTAACGGCACGGACAACAGGCGCCAAGTCTTGGTTAAACCCGATGTCACTGTTTCTAGACGTTGGGGAAACAGGGGGGGAGTGGGGGATGGGAGGGTTAAGGGGTCATTAACTAAAGCAAAGGGAGAGTTATCGATATTAGCGGGGAAAGCTGCCCCGATTTGTTGACACCAAGCCTGATTTTGGTATAAAATTCCCGCTTCTGGACTGTAGAGCAGCAGCGGCAGCGGTAATTGTTCCAGAAATTTCAGAGGACGATCGCTGCGGGGGGGGGGAATGCGATCGCTGATGCGGGGCTGCGGAGGGGGATCATCGAGAATCGAGCGCCCGAGACAAAATTGGAGAAGTTTGCCCGTGTCTAGGCGTCCTAACAGTTTGCCCTGAGCATCCACTAAAATGGGGGCTAGGGCGATCGCTTCTCCCGTCAGGGTTGTCAGAAACTCACTCACGGCCATGCGAGCGTCAAGAGGGATAATCGGGCGCAGCCAACCGCTCAGATCCAGACAGTTGGAGGAGGGGTTTCTAGTTTCGGGGTGCTGTTGCTGATAGAGGAGGTAAGCGATCAGGGCTTGACTCTCAATCAGTCCTAGGGGACAATACCTCTCATCCACCACCACGATCGCTTCTGGATTGCCCCTGTTAATTAAATCTAAAAGACTGGCCCTGTCAATAATTAATTCACAGGTAGTAACGGATTGATTAAAGTGATGGAGGCTGAGGGTAACGCTAGGCATGGGGATAATACTAAATCCGTTGAGTATAGGCTACATATCAGGACAGGCAAAAGGCACTCATGCACAAGGCAAAAGAGAAATAGATAATCAGTCTTTGATAACTGGATTTAGTATAATTGGGTGGGCGGTGGCGGTAACTTTAGGGCATAATTAACAAACTGATGGCCAAACTATTAGTAGTCCTAGAACTTGAATCTACCTTGATTATGACGCTCGCTGATCTAGACAGCCTCCCCATTGATTACAATTAACTACAATACCCACTGCCAAAAAGCAAAGTTAACTTTAACTTCGCCGATCTGATGGCGAGGGGGTTGTCTTCTCGACAGAGAAAGTCTAACCTATAGTTTGTTATTTTCTATCTACCTTGCGGGTGAGAAAACGTTGCCTCCGAGACTGACTATTTATGCTTTTGTCCCAACGGACCCACCCTTGACGGGAGTGAGTTCACCCCTGGGGCTGGTTAATTCTTTGACGGCTTTATTGGCTAATGAACGCTATAATCTAACCCTAGGGTCGTCTTCTAGCGAATTACTGGCTAATATCGAGGCACAGAAGGAAAAAATCGATTGTTTGCTGGTGGTCTTTCACCCTTCCCTACAGCCGACTTTTAATCAACTCTACGAAGGGGGGATTTTGCTGCCAGTAGTGATCATTGTCGCTGACAAGAACATCACTGCCGAGACGAATGACTCTCCCACCTGTCTCTATCATAGTGCCGAATTACAAATTACCGTCAACGAATTAGACAGCATCACCTCCGTCATCGACCAAGCGATCGCTAGATTTCTCCATTTAGCTCCTAATTGCTCTTTTTCCGAGCGTACCACGATTGTTAACCAACCAAATCCCGTGGCAAATAATCACAGTTTTCTCCTCCTACAACAGCGCCGTTTAGCGGAAAAATTAAAAGAAAGACTCGGCTATTTAGGTGTTTACTACAAACGCAACCCGCAGCTATTTTATCGCAATCTTGCCCCGGAGGAAAAAAAAGAATTACTGCGGGAAGTAAGAGCAGATTATCGGGAGATTATTTTAAATTACTTCCAACAGGATTATCCGATTAATCAAGCGATCGATGAGTTGGTTAATAATGTCTTTTTTACCGATCTCTCAGTGTCGCAAATTCTGGAAATTCACATGGAGTTAATGGATGAATTTTCCCAACAGTTAAAATTAGAAGGCAGAAGTGAGGAAATTCTCCTAGATTATCGTCTCGCTCTCATTGATATCCTTGCTCACCTAGGGGAAATGTACCGTCGTTCCATACCTCGCGAGGATATCCCTTATGATTTATTATTGGGAATAGACTAAAATATCCCAGACAAATAGCGATGAACTCATATCCCCAGCCCCTTTGATCCTAACCTATGAGCGTCTTTAAAAAAACCTATGTTTTAAAACTGTACGTCGCCGGGAACACCCCCAACTCCGTGCGAGCCTTAAAAACCCTGAAAAATATCCTAGAAGAGGAATTTCAGGGAGTTTATGCGCTCAAGGTGATTGACGTGCTGAAAAACCCGCAACTAGCGGAGGAAGACAAGATTCTCGCCACTCCTACCCTTGCGAAAGTCCTCCCTCCCCCAGTGCGGAAAATTATCGGTGATTTGTCCGATCGAGAGAAGGTTCTAATCGGGTTAGACTTACTGTACGAGGAAATTCGCGAACGAGAAAATGATGGCTAGGCCTTCGGCAATAGGTGATTAGACGGGTTATATTTATTGAAGGAGAAATGATCGGGGCGTAATCTAGTACGTCTATGGGAAAGTCAAGAGTCAATGGCAATCAAGATAGTGTAAAGTGTCTAGTCAGTCCCGATATGTTTCTGTGGAAAAATTAGATAAAAATCCTACTCTTTAAATACTCGCTGGATAAATAATGACTCAATCTAACTCTAATAGCCAAGCAAATCCACCGATTAAACCGAAAGGTGTTCGCAAAATTAGAACCCTAATTGAAGGCTTTGATGAGATCACTCACGGTGGTTTACCCATGGGGCGAACTACCTTAGTGAGTGGCACTTCTGGCACGGGAAAAACCCTGCTTGCCGTTCAATTTCTCTACCACGGGATCAAGTATTTTGACTATCCGGGCCTGTTTGTTACTTTTGAAGAATCTCCCACCGATATCATCCAAAATGCCTATAGTTTTGGTTGGGATTTAGAAGAATTAATTGACCAGGGTAAGTTATTTATTCTCGATGCTTCTCCGGATCCGGAAGGTCAAGAGGTGGTGGGTAGTTTTGATCTTTCGGCCCTGATCGAGCGCATTCAATACGCAATTACCAAATATAAAGCAAAACTGGTATCAATTGACTCTGTAACTGCTGTTTTTCAGCAGTACGAAGCGGTGTCAGTGGTGCGGCGGGAAATTTTTCGGCTCGTCGCCAGGTTAAAATTATTAGGAGTGACTTCAATTATGACCACGGAACGTATCGAAGAATACGGAGCGGTGGCGCGTTTTGGTGTAGAGGAATTTGTCTCTGATAATGTGGTAATTATGCGGAACGTGCTAGAGGGAGAAAGGCGACGCAGAACCGCGGAAATCCTCAAATTACGGGGAACAACCCACATGAAGGGGGAATATCCCTTTACTATCACCAATGATGGCATTAATATCTTCCCCCTCGGAGCCATGCGTTTAACTCAGCGCTCTTCTAATGTCCGCATTTCTTCGGGAGTAAAAACCCTCGATGATATGTGTGGAGGCGGTTTTTTCAAGGATTCGATTATTTTGGCCACAGGAGCAACCGGTACGGGTAAAACTCTCTTAGTCAGTAAATTTCTAGAAGAAGGCTGTAGGCGCGGTGAGCGGGCGATTTTGTTCGCTTATGAAGAATCTCGCGCCCAATTGTCCCGAAATGCCTCTTCTTGGGGGATCGATTTTGAGGAGATGGAACGCAAGGGATTATTAAAATTATTGTGTTCTTACCCCGAATCGGCGGGATTAGAAGACCATTTACAGATGATTAAGTCGGAAATCTCGGAATTTAAACCCTCTCGTATTGCTATTGATTCTCTATCGGCACTCGCGCGGGGGGTGACAAATAATGCTTTTCGGCAATTTGTGATCGGGGTGACAGGATACGCCAAACAGGAGGAAATTACGGGATTTTTCACCAATACCACCGACCAATTTATGGGAGCGCACTCGATCACCGAATCCCATATTTCTACGATTACCGACACGATTTTAATGTTGCAGTATGTGGAAATTCGCGGCGAAATGTCGCGAGCGATTAACGTCTTTAAGATGCGCGGTTCTTGGCACGATAAAGGGATTCGTGAATATACTATCAGTCAGGATGGGGCGGATATCAAGGATTCTTTCCGCAATTACGAGCGGATTATTAGTGGTTCTCCGACTAAAATTAGCGTCGATGAAAAGACTGAATTATCGCGGATTGTTCGCAATGTGCGCGAAAAATTACAGGATGAATAATCGGCAGTTGACTGATTGAGATTATTTTGAAGGGCGATCGGGTAAAGTTGGTCTTAGGGAAAATAACCACCAGATCAACAAACCTAAGATAATCTAGAGAATATCTTTAACCAGGCGAATTTTTAAAAACTGTGCTTTCTAGATTTTTTGTCCTCAATCCAGACTTTTGGGGGGTTCTACCCCCCAAACCCCCCGTTGGGGGCGTGGCGCCGCCCCCAAACCCCCGCGCATTAGCTTTTCGGTGGGATGCTTACACGCAGTTGTTCATATATTTGTACTAATTTAAAAGTTACTGATAATACTAAATCTGGTTATTAAAGACTGATTATTTATTCCCCTTTTTGCATGAGTACATGAGTGCTTCTCCTGATATGTTACCTATACTCAACGGATTTAGTATGATTGAGATTATTTTGAAGGGCGATCGGGTAAAGTTGGTCTTAGGGAAAATAACCACCAGATCAACAAACCTAAGATAATCCAGAGAATATCTTTAACCCGGCGAATTACAGAAATCGCTAAACCTAATTCTAGACTACCGGTTAAAGAAGCACCCAGCAGCACTAAAGAACCTTCTAAAGTACCGATATTAGCGGGAATAAAAAAGGTTCCAGCGCGCACTAATTGGGCAACGGAATCAAATAACCAAGCATCGGCAAAAGTGATCGGATGTTGGAGAAGTTGCATTAAAACATAGATTTCTAAAACTCCGAGGGGCCAATTGAGAAAACCGACGATCAAGCCATTTCTAAATAGGGGCAGATTCCGGTAAAATTCCCCTAAACGATCATCGACACTGCGAAGATTTTCTAAAGGTTTAGCTAGGCGATCGCATAAAAAAGAATGACCTAATCGATTAACTATTCGGGAGGATAAACGGAATCGCTGAATCAAGAAAAATATCAGGATACAACTGGAGAATATAGCGAGACTTAATCCGGTAAAAGTTTTAAAAGAATTAGAAAATTTTGGGGAAGCGAGGAGCAGAAAAAAACCGATAATTGCAAAGAAGACAAGGGAAGCAGTATTTAATGTCTTGGTCAGAATAATCGAGGCACTGGTTTCTTTATAGCTAATCTGATAGTGAGTTTTTAACATCACTGCTTTAAAACCTTCTCCTCCCAAAGAAGCGAAGGGAGTCACGCGATTAAAGGCTGCCCCTACCATGTAAATTAATAATAGGCGAATTGTCCATCGAGGTTGGATAGGAATGCTTTTAAAAGTTAGTTGCCAAGTAAAAACATCGGTGAGGAATTCTAGGAAATAAAAAATAATCACTACTGTCATTCCCCACCAACTGACTAGGGTGATTTGTTGCCAAACTTCTTGTAGATTGGTTTGGCGTAAAATTACCCCTAGTAAAACAAAACCTAAACCCAGAAAGATAAATTTAAGATATTTCATACTAAATTGTGAATTGTGAATTGTGAATTGTGAATTGTGAATTATGAATTATGAATTATGAATTATGAATTATGAATTATGAATTATGAATTATGAATTATGAATTATGAATTATGAATTATGAATTATGAATTATGAATTATGAATTATGTTATGAATTATGAATTATGAATTATGAATTATGAATTATGAATTATGAATTATGAATTGTGACTGATAACTGGTAACTGATAACTGAAAAAGCTGATCACTGAAAATAATTCCAACGTTGAATAAATGGGAGCCAATGGGATTCGACTAACTCGATCGCTTTTGCATCTGGGGGATAATTATTTTTTTTATATCCTTGCAGACTGGCGATATATTTCTCAAAGCGAGGCCTGGATATTTTTAAGTCGGGAAGTTGCAGTTGATTGTAAATTTTCTCGATTTGTGCTAGGGGGTCTTTTTCTAAATCTTCAAAACGAATTTCTACAAAACTATCGGCGGGTAAATCGGCACTATCTCGCAGGAGAGAATTAAGCATTGAGGGATAACTTTTCAGAATTACCTGCTCGATTTCATCCGTGGATAAATTATCGTAGGATTGTAGTGCTAGTTCCGGTAGGATGCGGGTAAAAAAGTGACGGGTTGAGGGAAAAACTAGATAGGGATTGCGGTAGATATGAATAAATTTAGCATCGGGCCAGATAGCTCGCAATTTGGCAATATGTGCCGTATAAACGGGGTTTTTGATTAGTAATTGTTTGCCTTTTTGATGTATGGAAACTTTTTTTAATAGATGAGTATGCCAACGCTGCCAAGTGGCGATTTCTTTCTCGCTGCAGCCTTGAAAAAAAACCCCTCGCTGGAAATGATACTGAAAACGTTGGGGAAAGTATAAACCATGGTAGTAGGAAAGGGGGATCATGCTGGCTAGGGCGATCGAGTCTTCTTGGGGGGAATCGGGAGTAACGGCGACGTTATCCACATGGCGATCGCTAGGTAGGGCCAATTCTAGCAGCGGTTGAAATAAGCGGACGATGCCGAGGATATCCCAGGGTAATCCCACCGCTAGGGGCGAAATATAGCCAAAATGCTCCGATTGACCGAGTAAATTGTGGAGATGGGTCGTGCCGCTGCGCCAATAGCCGACAATAAAAATGGGTGCTTTTACCTGTACGCCGCGCTCATAAAACCCTGTCATTAAAATTCGTTCTAGGGTAGAAAAAGGCAGTCGCGCCAGGGTAACTGCCAGCGCCAGGGTTGCTGGGGCCAAATTGGGGCGATTAATGCCGCCATTGGTCAAAAACAAACGAAGGAGAGTGCTAAGGTTGCTACCGCAGAGGGGATGAAACAAACTGGACATATTAACTATTTTTTAGCGGTTTTTTGGCGGATAGCTTGGCTGGCCAAGGTTTTACCGAATTCCCAAGCGGCCCCTGGGAAGCGGTGTGCATCAGCCACCACATCTTTAACGGCGGTGACAAGCCAACGGCAATCCTCATCGGAGAGGGTGAGGGGGGGGATAAACTTGATGATATTCATGCCGTGGCCGGAAACCTGCGAGAGAATTTGATGGCGGGTAAAGAGGGGAACGACGATTAACTGGGAAAATAGCCCTTTATTGGCGGTTTCTAGCATTTTCCAGGCGGCTTTTAGTGACCAACTGCTCGGCTCGGCAAATTCCAAGGCGATCATCATCCCCAATCCCCGCACTTCCTGCAAACATTCGTACTGATCTACGAGGGGCCGTAGTTCTGCGATAATTTGTTGACCGATTACGGCCGATCGCTCGACTAATTTTTCCTCTTCAATCACCTGTAAAGTGGCAATACCGGCGGCCATGGCCAGATTATTTTTACCAAAAGTGCTACCGTGAACCACAGAACGATCCATGCGATCGAATACTCGATCGAAGATCCAGCGACGACAGAGAACCGCTCCCACTGGCACAAAACCGCCCGAAAGAGCCTTGGCAACACATAAAATGTCCGGTTCTACCCCCCAATGTTCCACTGCCCAAATTTTGCCAGTCCGGCCCAAACCGGTCTGCACTTCATCGGCCACAAAAAGAGTGCCGTAACGACGACAAAGGGCAGCCGCTGCGGGGAGATAGTTCGGTTCGGGAATTCTCACTCCGTGACCTTGGATCGGTTCGGTAATAAAAGCCGCTACTTCTTGGTTAATTAGAGCTTTTTCGAGCGCAGCCAGATCGCCGAAGGGAATTTCCTCAAAATCGGCGACAAAAGGCCCAAATCCCTGGCGATAATGGGGATCGCCGGTGGCGGAAAGGGAACCCATGGTTAACCCGTGGTAGCCTCCCTGACAGTAAACAATTTTGCTGCGTCCGGTGGCGTAGCGGCTGAATTTAATGGCAGCCTCGACGGTTTCTGTGCCGGAATTAGCAAAGAAAACTCGTTCTAATCCGGGAGGTGCGATCGCTGCTAACCGTTCGGCCAGCAATCCCGCTAGGATAGAAGCATCCAATTGGACTAAATTGGGTAATGCTGCCGTCAATACCTCCTGTAAAGCTTGCACGATCTTGGGGTGATTGCGTCCGAGGGCGAAAACACCAAAACCACTCAGTAAGTCCAGATACTTTTCCCCCTGATTGTCGAATAGGTACGGACCTTGGGCTTTAACGTAGTGGCGATCATAGCCGATCGTTTTTAGTACCCTAACCATCTGGGGGTTTAGGTATTGTTCGTGGAGGGCAAAGTTTTCTTCTAGTCTTTTTTCTATCAGTTCTAAAATGCTCATAAATTCCAGATTTGATTACTGAAAAACTATTTTTCAAACACCTCAAAACCGATTATGTCCATAGCACATTATCATGATTTTTGGTTACTTAATATTATAAATTATTCAATATATTTTGTCAAGCATTTAAGAACTTATCTAGAATAATTAAACTAATTAACTCTTGTGGGCTAAAGGTTAAAGCAAATTTTAAATAATTTATTATTCAGTTTTTATATGGTAGGGGCGCATCGCGTGCGCCCAAAATGTAATATCAGTAAACTGATTACTGATAACTGATAACTTATAACTTATAACTTATAACTTATAACTGATAACTGATAACTGATTACTGATAACTGATTACTGACAGCTATAAAAAAACCGACCAACAAGAGAGAATTCCTGTCAGTCAGTCGGTGATGATAGGCTGAATTTTAGTCAGCTTTATTTCTTAGCGGGGGCAGCCTTAACGAGTTCCAATTCACTTTCAGCGAAGTTATTGGTATTCAGTCCACCGGCGCTACCACTAAAACCGTGGTAGTTAACAGTGTTAAAACGGACGATAACGGGATAGAGGATACCACTTTTATCAACACTGGCTACGGTTCCCACATCGTTGTACCAGTAAGACTCTTTCCGTTTGACTCTAACTTCGGCTCCGCGTTCGATTCCAGGCATAGCTGTTGTTTTTTTTTAAGGGTTTAGTTAACAGGTTACAATCAGAGCGAGTTTGCCGAAAGGGTTTTTACTTTAAGTTTTATTGCAAATCTTGCCACTCTGTTTGGACAAAATGCCCCGAACGTCCCCATAGGTCTGCCTTTGGTGCAATGTTAACGATTGTTAAGTTAAAAGGAATGGCTGTGGTCAGGTATTTTTGGGCCGACATTCCCACATCTGGCCCGATTTGAAAAGCGGTGGCAGTGGCTAAACCTAAGCCTAATAACTGAGAAATCGGACCTCTGGGGAAGATAAGATGAGTTCCTAAGACTAAGCCGGCGGTTAAGGCTAAAGTTACCGATAAATTGGTGCCACAACGCGGATGTAATGCCAATTGCCCCTCGCCATTTTTGAGACGATGGAGCGCCTGTTTGGCCGCAATTTGCAGTTCATTTGTATTAACCTGTCCGTAGAGATAAAAACCCCTATCGGTGGAGAGTCCTCCCAGGGCCTCGTTATCTGCTTGGGAATGGTCAAAAGGCGATTGACGACGGGCAGCCATTTCGCTTAATACCCAGACGGTGGCGTGTTCCAAGGCGTGAACCTGTCGCAGGGTCAGAAATTCTTTGAAACCGGGGATAAAGCCGATTTGTGCCAGTAAATCGCTGTCTTGCTGGGGCGAGGGGTTAAACCAGTCAAAAGAGGGGTTAGAAGGGCTACTAGAGGTCATAAAGTTGCGGTAGGGGGAGTTTTTTCGGGGAAGATGAGGGTGCTATAGGGTTGCAAGGCGGTGTCCCAGTAGGTGTCTTTAATGGGGATTGACCAGGGTGGTTTCGGCAAAAAAGGGAAAATCTGACCACAGGGTAACTGCTGCTAGTTCTTGCTTTAGGTAAGGTTGGCTGAATAAATCTAAAAACCTTGTTGGATAAGACTTCTAGACTTTTTTGAATTCCAAAAGTGCCAGGCATGGGAGTGAGCAGGGGGAAAATCCCTGGACTTTTTCCCTGAAAATTGGGTAATTGACCCCCTGAAAATCGGTAAAACCCTACACCCTACACCCTACACCCCACACCCTGCCTCCACGAAAAACTTTTTGCCGCAAACCCTAAGTAAGAAGCGAAATGATTCCAGTTATCTGGATTGCTGGTCTTGGTCATAGAAACTGTAGTCAATTAGCTGTCTAAATAGGCGTTAATGATAGCAAGAGCCACTAAGGGAGCTGTAATTGTTCTCAAAATGCGTTTTCCCAGTGATACAGGTAGAAAATCAGCGGCGAGCGCTTGTTCTATTTCTGCCTCCGTCCATCCCCCTTCCGGTCCGATGGCCATGGTTATCTCGGTTGATGTTTGCAATTGAGCAAGTAGCGGGGCCACTGTTCTACGGGTAACACCAATATAACAAGTTGTCTGTGGGTTAGCTCCCCGCTTAAGGATGGCTAAAAATGATTGTGGTTCTTCGATAATGGGAATAATCTGTCTTTCTGATTGTTCTACAGCTTCCCGGGCAATTTTTCGCCAACGGTCGATTTTTTGAGGACTAGGATTAACTAAACCGCGTTCTGTCAGCAGCGGGATAATCCGATAAACTCCTAATTCGGTGGCAGCGCGAACGATATCATCAAAGCCATTTTTGGGAATTGCTACCATTAAATTCACTTGTACTGGTAGTTCGCTAGTTTCGTTTATCGCTTCTAAAAGATGGGCCGAATTATCAATTATTTCTGCTAACCACGCTTGTCCTTGTCCATTGAGGGCAATAAAACGTTCATGGGATTTTAAACGAACAACTTTTTTAAGATAATGACTTTGTTCGGGTGTTAAGGCAATTAACCCGTTTTCTAGGGTATTAAAATCAAGAAGAAGACGGTAATACAAGGCGGTTTAGTCTATATTACTATTGTGTTCAGAATCACTGTCAGCTATCTATTTTAGCTTTTATGGTGTTTTTGTATGGGGTAGATGGCTCTTCTGGTTTCTGTGTGGAAACGAGGTCTATACTGATAGTTTCTTCGACAAAATAGTCCTAAAAGTGTTACCCGATAAGCATTTCACGATTCCATAAGCAAAAATTATCACACAAAGTCGAGAAGAGCCGGTAGATTAGCCTAAAATCTTGATCATTAACAAACACGGGAATTGATTAATGAATTTACTAGGCATCGTTTTATACTCTTTTATGGGGGTGCTGTTGTTGGGGTTAGCTGTAGCTATCTGGTGGTTAGTCGATACCGTATCTTTATCCCCCACTAAACCGAAAAGAGCTACTTCTAAAAATAATCGTCAAAATTTGCCAATCAGTCAGCCTAAACTTTTCTACTTAGAAAGAGAACTTTTAACCCTCGTGAATGGAGATAAAGCTTTAGCGACTCGATTGCTTTTAAATATTAGATTGAGAAATCCCCAACGCAGTAAAAGCTGGTGTTATGAAAAAGTTATTTATGATCTAAAACGAGATCGAGGAGGAATTTAAATTGCCACTACAACAATTAGACTTATTAGAAGAATACCGTAGTGATCGCCATAATCTCATTGCCGATTTTTATCTACCTTGTTTAGCACAATCTACCCTCTATTGTCGAGCAGTCGGCTTTTTTTCTAGTTCTTCCCTTGTCTCTCTAGCTAAAGGATTAACCGCTTTAATTCGCGGAGGTGGAAAAATGCGTTTAATTGCTTCTCCCTATCTCTCGAGAGAGGATATAGAGGCGATTACTCAGGGATTAAAGCAAAGGGAAGAAGTGATTACTAAATCTTTGTTATCAGTTCTAGAAATTGACTTAGACGAAATTACTAAAAATCGTTTTGCCTGTTTAGCGTGGCTATTAAGTCAAGGAGTCTTAGAAATTAAATTAGCCATTCCCAAAAACTTAGTTAATTTTGGCTTATATCATGAAAAGTTAGGACTATTTATTGATGCTTTTGAAAATGCGATCGCTTTTACTGGTTCTGCGAATGAAAGTCACAGCAGTTTACAGGATAATTTCGAGTGTATCGATATTTTTCGCTCTTGGCAATCTCAGGAACAGCTAAGAGTTCAGAGAAAAATTGATAATTTTGAAAAACTCTGGCACAATCAAACTCCCCATCTAGATATTTGGGATTTTCCCGCAGCAGCAGCCCAATCTCTCTTAAAATTTCGTCCTGATTTTCCACCCACTACCGAACCCGATAGCAGTAGCAAAAAAACTTTTAAAGTTGCCGCCGATACCAGCAAATATCAGTTATCCTCTCCCCTAAAAATAACACCCCAGCCCCGTCAAATTGAGGCAATAAGTGCATGGAAACAAGCCAAATATCAGGGGATACTTGCCATGGCAACAGGAGCGGGAAAAACGATTACAGCCCTGGCTGCCGCTAGTGGTTTATCAAGGTTAGAATTAATTGTTATCGGTGTACCTACTAAAGAATTAGTCCAGCAGTGGGTGAAAGAATTAAACTGTCGAACTACCTATGCTTTTCCTGTGGTAGCGATGGGTAATTCTCGTGCTTGGCGTGAGGTTTTATTTCGCAAATTACGGTTAATTAATCATCAAGAATTGCCCTCTCAGAGATATCCTGTAATTGTGGTGGGAACCTATGGAGAGTTGGCTAAAAATACCGTTAGTGATTTAATTACTGATGCGGGAGGTTTGCCAAAAGAATCTTTATTAATTGCCGATGAAGTTCACGCTACTGGTGCGGGAGTTTATCAGCGTCTTTTACGGGATGATTTTAGTTATCGTTTGGGTTTATCAGCAACTCCTTTGCGTGCCTACGATGAACTCGGTACGGAAAAAGTTTTAGATTATTTTGGGGGAATTGTCTATGAATACGGGTTAGAGTTAGCTATTCAGCAGGGTATTTTGTGCGAGTACGATTATCACGTTTATGTCACCTATCTCGCAGAAGAAGAACAGGAAAAATATTGTCAGTTAACTGCAAAAATTGCTCGCTTATTTACTCAAGAAGACAGTAAAGCAGTGAATTGTTTATTAATTCAACGGGCGCAATTAATTAAAGCAGCGGGGGCAAAATTAACTATAATTGATCGTATTCTGGCTGAACACACCTTAGAACAAACATTAATTTATTGTGCCGATATTGCCCAAGCAACTGCTATTAGTACCCGATTGGCGCGTCAGGGAAAAAGAGTCGCTCGCTATAGTTCCTTAGACAGCGATCGAGTTATGTTATTATCACAGTTATCTTCGGGAAATCTTGACGCATTAGTGGCGGTAAAATGTCTCGATGAGGGAGTTGATATCCCACAAGTCAGTCAGGGAATTATCCTCGCTGCTGATGCTTCTCCTCGTCAATTTATTCAACGTCGCGGCAGAATTCTCCGGGCAGCCGTGGCAAAGAAGAAAGCGACTTTAATCGATGTCTTGGTGGTTCCTCCTTGGGGCGATGGTGAGGTAAAATTAATTGCATCGGAGATCAAAAGAGTTATTGATTTTGCCCGGGCAGCCAGCAATCAAGCTACAGTTATCAACAGATTAGTCCAAGAATTAAGTTACTATGGCTTTACCTACTCAGATCTGTTATAAAATTTATCCTCATCAAGGTATCTCTTGGCAAATAAGCATTAAGACTTGACAATACCCACTCCCCAACCCCCAGAAAATCCATGGATATAACTGCTAAAATTGAAGAACTGGCACAAAAATATGAGATACCTCCCCAACTGCTGGGGGAAGCCATGGCTTTAGAAGTAGAAAAAATTACTCTCAAAAATCGGCGGCTATCACCTAAAATTGTCGAACTTATCGAAAAATATACCGACTCCTCACAATAAATAAACTCTATGACTTTGAGACTGAAACAAATTCGCTTAACTAATTGGAAATGTTACCCTAGTCAAAATATTACTTTTAACCTGCATCCCGACAGAAAAATTCAGATTATTTTTGGTAATAATGGCCACGGTAAAACTTCTCTGATGACGGCGATTTTATGGTGTCTATATGGGGGAGATATTGTATCTAAAGAGACTCTGAAAACCTATTTTTATCGAGGTAAGGATGATTCTTCACCGGCAAAAGAAATGCGGGTAGAATTAAATTTTACTAGAAACGAGAAAAATTACTTTATCAGTCGCACAGCGAAATTAAAAGTTAATGGTAGCACTTCTTATCCCAGCGTAGAGGAAGCATTATTTTATGAAGATGGAACCATGAGAAGTAACTCTAGGGAATATATCGAAGCATTGCTTCCTAAATCTATTCGAGATTTTTTCTGTTTTGATGGCTTAAAAATTGAACAATATACCCAGATAACCCAAACTAAAGAAGCAAAAGAAGCAATTGAAAAAGTTTTGGGTATCCCTGAATTAAGAAATCTGCGCGATGATACAGAAAAAGCCTTACAAGAATTAGAAAACCGTTTCAATAAAGCAGAGGGAACCAGTCAAGCTTTAAAAGATAAGAGAAAACAATTGCGAGAATTAGAAGGAGACATTGAACTTAAAAAAGGTCAGCTTAAAAATGCTAAAGATGAGGAAAAAAATGCTAAAATTATCCATCATGATGCTCAAGAAAAAGCCGCACAGATTGAAGGTTTACGAGAAAAACAAGAGGAAATTCATAACTTAGAGAAAAAGCGTATCGGTTTACAAACTCAGTTAAATAACCTACAAAAGTCTATCGATTCTTGGTTAAAAAAAGCTTCGATACCTTTGCTGATTAACTTTGTGCAGGAAATGGCTGACGATTTGCAAGTTACTAGCTTAAAAAGCACTTATAAAACTAATTCTACAGCAGTTTTAAAAGCAATACTTGACGATGAAAGCTGTCTATGTGGTCGTTGTTTAGATCAAAATTCTCGTGACTTTATCCTGCAACAAATTGCCGAACTAGAGTCCTTAGAAGTGGACAACGCCACCAGAATAGAAAAAGACCAACTTAGAATTTATTTACAGGGAATTATCCGAGATAATGCCAAATTTAGCAATTATAGTCAATTGCTTTTACAAAGAGATCGTTTAGAAGAAGAAATCGAAGAAATTAATCAACATATTAAACAGCTAAAACAGGAAACCACGGGAACCAATCAAGAATCAGCTAATGAGATTTGGCGAAAAGTTGGCGAATCTGGTAAAAATGTTGAGATGATCCAAGAAAAGATCGAACGCTTGCAAAAGGAAATTGAAATCAAAGAAAAGCAATTAGAACATTTACGCAAAGAAGTGGAAATTTTAGCTAGTGAAAATAAAACCACATTGATGTTATCTAATCAGGTTAAAATGGCCAGAGGTTTAAAAAATGCCACTAACGAATTAATCGAATGGAATATCGATAATTCCCAAAAAATGATTAATCAAGTAACCAGCGATCGCTATTTACAAGTAACCAACAAACCAGAGGAATATAGAGGAGTAGAAATCACTCCCGAATACACTTTAGGAATCCGTACCATCACGGGAAAATTATTAAATCCCGATGTCTTAAGTGCGGGAGAAAAGGAAGCTTTAGCTTTTGCTTTTATCACTGGTTTAAATCAAATAACCGATAATTGTGTTCCCCTAATTATGGATACACCTTTTGGAAATTTAGATGAAGAACATCGAGAAAATATTATTAACTCTCTCTCTAATTTAAACTCCCAAGTAGTTATTTTAGCAACGGATCGCGATCTACCCGATCGACTTTTAAATCTCTTGCTTCCCTACACTACCGATATTTTAAAAATACACCGTTTGGCTGCCGATGAAGATGCTTCCGTGATTGAAGTGATGGAGAGTTACTAATGCAGAGAATCGATCCCAGTTTGAAGATTTATGCCTCGGAAACTTCCAGAAATTATCTACAGGTACTAAAAGATAATAAAACCTTTGAGCGCATGGTAGATGCTTATTTATTCGCCGCTGCTTTTGCCATTAAACAAGACTTCAGTATCTACGGAACCACTTTGAGCAATCGACAAGATTTAATTGCTATTAGCCAAATCGATCCGGAAGTTATTTTAGCTTTAACTGCCGGAATTTATATTATCTGTAAAAAGAATTCCTATCCTCAACCCAGCGATGGCAAAGAAGTTTTAGATAAGATCTGTCAATACGCAGAAGTGGGATTAAGGGAATTAAAAGAACGCTGGCAAGGCAAAGTCAGCAATCAAATTCAAGCTGATATTGAGAGAATTATCAATAATCTCTAAAATTCTCTCCATCTAACTATCTTTTTTAGCGATAACGACAAATTAGATTCTTTCCACACTGCCAAAAAAGACGGGTTCCACACGAATAGCAACGATACTAGCCGGACGTAAAACCATATATTCCCCTTGGATATTTCTGATCGGAACATTGATAAAATCCTGGGAATCGGCTTTCGGAATTAATTCGTTACTGTACCACTTTTGAAATTCTTGGATGGTCAAAAAACGGACTTCCTCGCGATGTCCACTGCTTAAGAACAAATGTACAGCGTACTCGTCAGCTTTTCTACTCATTTTTTTAACTAATCAGATTGAATTTTTGTAATAAAGTTGCCATTAAAGGCGGAAAAGTGAGACGCAATTCGCTAGGATCCGAGAAAATTAATTTTTGGTAGCTTGGCAGGTCAAAAGCTAGTTTACCCTTTAATTCCGCCCGATTTTGATAGGTTAGCAGAATTTGTCCGCCCTGTTTACAAGCGATCGCATAACCTAATTCTACACCCACTAGGGGACTAGGCAGTAATTCCGTTTCCTTTTGGCTAATCGCCGTAGCATCGGCAATAAATAATAAACTTTTGCGAATTTGGCGTAATTGACTATCACTCAATCTGGTGACATTGCCCTCAGTTCGGGGCGTTTCTTCGATGGTTAAGGGCAAACGGGAGCGTTTATTGAGATTTTCGACGGTTTCGGTCAAAACTGTTTTTAAAGCGGTGCTAGAGTCCTTAAATTGGCTTTGGGAGCTAAAATAAATGACGGGATCCAACCAGGCGCTGAGGTCCTGTTTAGTAAAGTAAATTTCTTGGGAAATCAGGTCAATATTCGAGATGACGTAACCGCCACTACCTTCGAGGTAAAATTCCACCCTTTCCCCTTCTAGATAGCGTTGGAACCAGACAGAACCTTGTATCGTCAGGCTATCATCGAGAAAATCGGCCCTTAAACCCGATTTTAAGAGACTATTGCGACTTAAGCGCAAGTCGTGGGGACGTTTGATAACCTCGCGGATAGGTTCGTATTTGTCCAGATACCAAGCTTTCAGAGCGATGATGGCCATAGGTGTGGCGATTAAAGACACTCTCCCATTTTAGCAGTAAGCACCGATATCCTCTCCACATTCATCGGCTAGGTAAGAAAGAGCGCGAAATCTTAACATCATTAGGTTTTCGTAGAGGGGATTTAGCTTGCAAAGGGGCGGAATCTCTAGAATTGTCCAGCTAAATAGGGTAATTTTCCGCGCAAAGGGACATTGAGCCGGAATTAGACGACAAATCCGATGAGCTAGTGCAGGTGTATTAATCTCTAGGCGATCAATTCGTTGCCGCAGGGGTTGCCATAAATCCCATTTTGGTTGCGGTGACGGGTTTTTCCGATTGCCTTTCGACCAAGGGGCGATCCAATTAGACAAAATTATTTTATTTGTGGTATAATCTGATACATCAGCATCAGCCATAGCCTTACCTTCTATTGATTGACTCATAAGGTTCTATCTGAGATTACGAGAGGACGAATACTCTTTCCCGAAAATCCTCTAGGATGTTCGGATAGTTGGCCGCTTTAAAGATAACATCTCTGGGATAAAATTACTCGTTAAGACTACACAGGAACGCTGGGGATGCGGAGAGGAAATTTGAACTTTTGTACTAATTCCCTGTCTCCGAGTTATCACCTGAAAGCTAATAGGCAACAGACGACAATAAGATAACGTCACCAGTGAGTTTAACTAGATTAATCTCTAAGCTTCGCCCAAAGATATTGGCTCTGATTAGAGCTATTTCTAGGTTAGCAAAAACTCAGGTTTTTTCACGTCAGCATAGTACACTTTTTCTGGGTATAAAATAGCACCCAGTTTTGTCAAAGATACGCAATGCAAGGGGTGGGATGTGGGAATTATCAATTATGAATTATGAATTATGAATTGGGTAGTTGGCTCTCTTAGGTTTGGTGGGCAAAATGTATTCTAAGATACAGTCCTGCTGGCGGTCGCAACGCGCTCGCTACGCGAGACCGAGTGGAAGGAACCACAAAGACACAAAGGACACAAAGATTGATCGATCATAGAGTAAGTTAAACTTATCACACAGAACCTAGAAGAGCCAGGAGTTTTTTGCTGTGAACTGATAACTGATAACTGATAACTGATAACTGATTTACATTCTTTCCAAAACGGGAATTCCTAGCAGAGATAAGCCTAATTTTAGGGTTCTTGCCGTTAAATCACACAAGACTAAACGAGAGGTTTTAATCGGTTCTGCCGCTTTCAGAACGGGACAATTCTCGTAGAAACGATTATACTTTTTACTTAGTTCGTAAAGATAATCACATAAACGATTGGGTAATAAATCTTCTTCCACGGCACTAATTACTTCCGGAAATTGCAGTAATTGTTTAGCCAGAATTAATTCGCTTTCATCCTTGAGAATTAGCGATGAATTGGCACTTAAATCCTGAAAATTAATACCACCTTCGCGACTGATACTCTGGACCCTAGCGTAAGCGTACAGCATATAGGGGGCGGTGTTGCCTTGCAGATTGAGCATTTTGTCGTAACTGAAAACGTAGTTACTATTGCGATTTTGGCTGAGATCGGCGTATTTAACGGCACTTAAACCGACAGTTTCGGCAGTCTTAGCGATAAAATCGCTGGTTTCTTCTCTTTCCTCGCTTGCCAGTCTTTTTTCTAAGTCAGCTAGGGAACAGGCAATCGCTTGATCGAGTAATTCTTGTAATTTTACCGTCTCCCCGGAACGAGTTTTTAATTTTTTACCATCTTCCCCTAAAACTAATCCAAAAGCGACGTGAACCACTGCCACATTATCGGGTAAAAATCCCGCTTTTTTAGCCACCTGAAATACTTGGGCAAAATGGTTAGCTTGTCCAGCATCGGTAACATAAATTATTCTTGCGGCTTTATCTTGCCGCACTCGATAACAAATTGCCGCTAAATCGGTGGTAGCGTAATTATAACCGCCGTCGGATTTCTTGACAATTAGGGGCAAAGGCTCCCCCTCTTTGTTGGTAAAACCATCGAGAAAGACGCATAAAGCGCCGTTGTCTTCTGTTAGCAATCCCTGTTGATCTAATTGTCTGATTACTGTCTCAAGGTAGGGATTATAAAAAGATTCCCCCCTTTCGGTTAGTTTTATATCGAGAATATCATAGATTTTCTGAAATTCCCGTCGTGATTGTTGACAAAGTAACTGCCATGCTTGACGACTTTGAGGATCACCCGACTGTAATTTTACTACGGCTTGGCGGGCAGTTTCTTTAAAGTTTTCGTCTTCATCAAAACGAATTTTAGCCTTTTTATAAAAGCTAACTAAATCCCCTAAATCGAGAGCATCTGCTTGGGTTAAAGCACTAGGATAAGCTTCTTGTAGATAGGTGATTAACATCCCGAATTGAGTCCCCCAATCCCCGACGTGATTAAGACGAATTACTTGATGATGACGAAATTCCAAAATCCGAGCAATACAATCACCGATTATAGTCGATCGCAAGTGACCGACGTGCATTTCTTTGGCAATATTGGGACTGGAAAAATCGACAATAATTTTTTGACTGGGGTTAGCAGCGGCAACTCCTAAACGGTTGTCAGTAATTAGGTCTTTTAATTGGGTTTCTAGATAACTGGGTTTAAGGGTAAGATTGATAAAACCGGGTCCAGCAATTTCGGGGGGTTGACAGAGATCATCTATCTCTAGATTTTTTAGTAAAGTTGTCGCCACTTCTCGGGGTTTTTGTTTTAATTCTTTGGCTAAAGAGAGGGAAATATTACATTGATAATCGCCAAAACGGGGGTTACTAGCGGCGACAATTAGGGGATCGGTAGCGGCGAAGTTTTCCCCAAAGGATTTAACTAGGGATTGGGAAAAACGCTCTTTTATTTGTTGGATAATGGCAGTCATAGAGAGAATTTAGCAATGAATGTTAGAAATCTATGGGTAATGAGGAAATTTATCTTGCTCTCATCTTGAATAAAATTGAGCCGGACGGGGTATTATGTCCATTTTCTTGGTACATTATAAGCATCAAATTTAGTATCTTTACTAATTAGAATTAGTGATTTGTTTAGAGACTGAGCAATTAGCATTCTATCAAATGGATCACGGTGATGCAAGGGTAAAGTACAAATTTTTAGAGTATCAGAAAATGATATAGACAGTAAGGTTATATCTGATGCTTCTAGTTTAGTTTCAATGGTTTCATAACTTTTTTGTAGGACTAACTTACCTAAATTTAACTTAATCGCGATTTCCCAGAGACTAACAATACTGACATAAACTTCAGGAGCAAAATCAATTTCCTCCCGAAGATTATTAGGTAAGTTAGGATCGTTTTCAGTTAACCAGATGAAAGTATGGGTGTCCAGAAGAAAAGATGTCATCACATATATTCCTGAAAATCTTCCAAAGACTCATCAAAGTCATCGGACAAAGGTAAGGTAAATGTACCTTGTAAAATTCCTGAACGACGTTTTCTAAGAGAAGGTTTCTCTATAATAGCATCTGATTGATAATTGGCCATCAAATATTCAGCATAGTGAAGCAGCTCTATTTTTAAGAACTCTGGCATTGTTTCGACAGTTTCTAAGATTTTTGTGTCTATATTCATAGGTTTGGGATACTTAATTTGAGCTAATTCTTACTAATTACTTATTCCTTAACCAATAAAACCACGGCATAAACTGCGATACCTTCTTCTCGTCCCACCGGTCCTAATTGTTCGTTAGTAGTGGCTTTAATTCCCACCTGGTCCGGATTAATCTTGAGAGTTGCTGCTAACTTGGCTCGCATCGCACTGAGGTGGGGTTTCATTTTCGGTTTTTCGGCGACAATTACCGAATCAATATTATTAATCCGCCAACCTTTATCGATAATTAACTGATTAACTTGCTCTAATAATTTTAAACTATTCGCCCCTTGCCATTGTGGGTCTGTGGGGGGAAAATAATGACCGATATCGCCTAAACTAAGCGCACCCAGCATGGCATCCATAATAGCGTGGGTTAAGACATCGGCATCACTGTGACCCAATAAACCGACAGTATGGGCAATCTCTACTCCTCCTAAAATTAAAGGTCTTCCTGTTACCAATCGGTGGATATCGTAGCCGTTACCAATACGAATATTCATAGAGCAGTACCTTTGAAGTTATATTAATTATCTTATCGCAAAGGGAACAGGAAACGGGGAAATATTTTCCCTCACTTGTCCTTATTAGCTAATTAGCTAGGAAGGATGAACTATTCTGCTGAAGTTTTTCCTAATACAATGAAAGCTTATACTAAATTAATTTTTGATAGTATCATTAACTGCTAATCCAACTTTAAAAACCCACTTCTCACTTGCCACTCTATACTTGTTAAATAAGATTTAGTATAACTCGATCGCTGTTAAAATTGCGGTAGAATCAGGAGAGGGTTGGGTTTCATGCTTCAAACCAACCTACGTTCTTTTTCAATAAGATTTATAGCGTTTTTCAGTCTGCTAAGGTACAAAAGTTATGGGTTTTAGGCACTCATGCAAAAGGGAAGAAAAATAGGTGTACCTTACTAGCTTAGGAAACGCTATAGTTAAACACCGAATTTTGAACAATTATGCAACAATTTATTCAACAGTTAAAAATCGATTTATCCTTGACAGTGATCTAGCAGTTTCATCATTTACTTTCCTAAATATCCTTAGCTAATCATCGCCAATAAACCTTGATAAAAAATCTGAAAACTAGGAGAACAATTATGAGCAGGAGTCATAAATTGAGAAATTTCTCGGGCTGCTTTCACTTTTTCTAAACCTCCTCGATGATACCCAGCTTTTTGAAGTATCTTTTCTAAGTTTTCCCAAGTTCCGCCCGTAATTTCATCGGGTTTTCTGTATTTTGCTTGCTGTCCCACATTAGTAGAAACTTTGGGATAGGCTGAGACTATAGCCTGAATATCACCAAAAAACCAAGCTTCTAGTTCTTCTATAGCAATTCTATTTAACACCTGAAATGTTTTTTTATCTTCACTAATCGTTTTGGTGATCAGTCCTGTTTGTTGGGCAATATTTTCTAACTTTTCTTTGAGCATTTGACAATCTTCATTGTCTCTATCTACAAGAATAATGATTCGATAATCATCGGGTATCCAGCATTGATAGCCTTTTAATCGCTCCGGTAGTTTTTTGATTAAATCGGATTTACCTCGAAAGGCATGAATTTTATAGGTGACATTCTCAAATAATATTTTAGGTAAAATTTGATTTAAACATTCTTGGGTAGAAAATTCTTCAACTAAAAATTCAAGATGCACTTTTTCCCTCCTTTGCTATTAAACTTAAATGCTAGGATTACCCACATCAAAATAGTCCTCCATCCATAATTGACCCAACAAAGCACCATTTTGAATAAATTCCTTAACTCCTTGCATTGCTGAAGTACGTTTAGCTTGAGTAAAACCATTTTCATCTCGATAAAGTACCCAAACCTCCTCTGGTTTCAAACCATCTACAAAAAAGGGAGAATGAGTTGTTACCATTAATTGTGTACTTGCGGTCGCTGCCCGACATTCTTCTGCTAATTCAGGTAATAAACGGGGATGAAGATGATTTTCTGGTTCTTCTATTCCCAGTACTTGCGGAGGGCTTGGATCGTATAATATAGTTAAATAAGCCAACATTTTTAAAGTGCCATCGGAGGCAAATTTGGAAAGAATTGGCTCTTGAAAAGGTGCGTCTTTAATTTGAAGTAAAAGCTGTCCATTCGGCATAATAGATGCTTCGACTTTTTCTAATCTAGGAATTCGACGAGAAAGGGTTTGTAAAATAGATTTTAATCGTTGAGGATGATCTTCTTTTAAATATTGAATAACATTAGGTAAATTGTCACCAGTTGGCGATAATCTTTCTTGCGCTCCTGCTTCTGGTTGAGTGCGAGTATTATCTGCGGTTAAGTAGGAAAGATACCAACTTGTGATAAAACGACGCAAAGCACTAACCCGGGGATGTTTGGCCAATTGTCCGAGGGTACTAACAGCTAAAAATTCTGAGGAGTCTAATCGTTCATAAATTCGTTCATCTTCTTCTTGGGGATTTTCTCCACTAATCACTATTCCTTCCCCTTCTTTAAAGTTTAAAAAGCGATAAGGTTTGCCCCTCGCTCCTTGTCTCCACTGTAACCATTCTTCGGCAACATAAGGGCGATTGTTAGCTTCATTAATAGCCAAATGATAGGTAATTAAAGGTGATGCCAATTTTTCTCGATATTTTAATTCGATAATGATGTAACCTTCTTGTCCTCTGGTTCTTAATTCTTTAAATCTTCCCCGTCTGTCCCAAGCTTTTTTTAAACCAACAGTAAAACATTCAGAGAGGAAAGCAAAGACATCAAATATGGTAGATTTTCCGCTCCCATTAGGACCGAGAAAAACGGTTAAAGGAGCAATGCTTTTTAATTCTAAGTCCTGTAAAGCTCGGTAATTTTGCACGCGCAGATTTTCGATTCGAGGTATAGAGTTTTTAGACATTGATTGTTGCTCTCTGCTGCTTTTAGCTCGTCTTGTCCCAGATTAGCTGTTAATTTTCCCAGTTCCCGCAAAAAACTGGTCAATTTTTAGTAATCTCGCTCTTCTGGACTGGTTATAGCAAATTAGCTCTCCTGATTCTACCGCAATTTTAACAGCGATCAAGTTATACTAAATCTTATTTAACAAGAACGTAGGTTGGGCTTCGGCCGTGAGCTTTTGCCGAACGGTTGAAGCATGAAACCCAACGCTCTCCCGATTCTACCGCACTCCGAGTTTTTTCTTGGGGATAATCTCCTAACTTCTGACTATCCACTGCCGATTACCGCAAAGGATAGCCATTTATTCTATCAGATTGAGAAGATATTAAATATGATAACACTTGTGATTATGTTTTTCACTGCCTTGCTGGCAGTTACGGATTTTACTTACCAAGTTTTGATTCATTTTCCCATACAAATCATCAATTTTTTGGGGTCGTTGTTGTCCTATGGAGTAATCGGACTGATAATTTTTGTCCTAGTGTGGATTGTGGGTGACTGATTTCTCGGTAGAAAAAAATGAGAGAATCAGCCTTAGCCAATTCTCCCGAATTTAAGCCAACTTTTAGTTTTTACTGTTCACTAGCCACTGCTTGGGGTTGTCCTTGCGGTTGGAATTGGAACAGGGAATAAACCACGTTACGACGGATATCAATCATCATTTCTAAAAACATCTCGTAGCCTTCCTGTTTATACTCAATCAGAGGGTCTTTTTGACCGTAACCGCGTAAACCAATCGACTCGCGTAAAGCTTCCATAGCTTGCAGGTGTTCGCGCCATAACATATCGATTTGTTGCAGGATAAAATAACGTTCGGCATCGCGCATTAAACCGGCGCGAATATTATCCACTTGACGTTCTTTAATTTCGTAGGCTTTGCGAACTTCTTCGTGTAGGAACATCTTGATATCATTAACACTCATATCCTCGACATCTTTAGCGGTAATATCTGCCAACAGATAGACGAATTCCTGAGATTTACTAATCAGTTTTTCCAAATCCCATTCTTCCGCCGGCAGTTCGGGATTAACATAAGCCATGACGATTTCATCCATGGTTTTTTCGGCGTATTGCAGCACCTGTTCTTTTAGGTCCATCCCCTCCAAAACCCGACGACGTTCGGCATAAATAGCGCGTCGTTGATTATTCATCACCTCGTCGTATTCAAACACCTGTTTCCTGGCATCATAATAGAAGGTTTCCACTTTTCTTTGCGCTCCTTCCAAGGAACGAGTTAACATTCCCGACTCAATGGGCATATCTTCTTCCACCCGGAAGGCATCCATTAAACCGGCCACGCGGTCGCCCCCAAAAATCCGCAATAAATTGTCTTCTAGGCTTAAAAAGAAGCGTGTAGAACCGGGGTCGCCCTGTCTGCCCGCCCGGCCTCGCAATTGGTTGTCAATACGGCGGGATTCGTGGCGTTCCGTCCCGATAACGTGCAGTCCGCCTCTTTCTACTACTTCATCGTGTTCTTTACCCGTGTAATCTTCATAGGTTTTGCGAATTAATTTATAGACTTCACGTAACTTTTGAATAACTTGGTCATCCGTGGGGGCTTTTTCGGCTGCGATGGCGATTTTTTCTTCTACTTCTAATTCGAGTAAACTTTGAGTTCCGTGGGTATCAACGGCAAATTTAACCGCTTCTTTCAGGGCATTTTCTACCTCTTTCGGTAACTCGGTGGGAAAAATTTCCGCCGAGGCACGCCAGTTTTTTTTCTTCTTACCCGGGGCGAATCCTTGCGGGCGATTGCGTTCTCCTAAACTGGGTAAACTAAAGGCCAGATTGTCATCCTCGGGCATAACTAATTTGGGCATTAAATACTCGCGAATTTTCAATCGGGCCATATAATCGGAGTTACCACCGAGGATGATATCGGTTCCCCGTCCCGCCATGTTTGTGGCAATAGTTACGGCTCCGGCCCGGCCTGCTTGGGCGACGATTTCCGATTCCCTTTCCACGTTTTCCGGACGAGCATTAAGTAAGTTATGGGGAATCTTTCTTTCCTGTAATAATAGCGAAAGCACTTCTGATTTTTCCACACTGGTGGTACCGACTAAAACCGGGCGACCCTGTTCGTGCATTTGTTGACATTCTTCGGCGACGGCGTTCCATTTTGCCTGTTCATTTTTATAGACCACATCGGCTAAATCTTGCCGACGAGAAACGCGATTAGTGGGAATAATTGTTACTTGCAGGTTATAGACTTTTTCTAGTTCCGTTTCTTCGGTTTTGGCCGTCCCGGTCATGCCAGATAATTTCGGATAGAGTAGGAAAAAGTTTTGATAGGTAATCGTGGCTAAGGTTTGGGTTTCCTGTTGAATTTCTACCCCTTCCTTAGCCTCCACTGCCTGATGTAAACCATCGCCCCAACGTCGCCCCGGTAATACCCGTCCCGTGAACTCATCAACGATAACAATTTCACCACTGCGGACGATATAGTTAACGTCTTTTTTCTGGAGTTCTTTGGCACGAATAGCGTTAGAAATATAGTGCGCCCAGGGATTTTCTTGGTCGTATAAATCGGTAACTTCTAATAGTTCTTCCGCTCTTTTAAAGCCTTCATCGGTCATTAAAACGTTACGGTCTTTTTCGTTAACTTCGTAGTCTCCCGGTCCGTCTTCTACTTCTTGGCGCACTAATTGTTTGGCGATTTCGGCGGCGAGAATATATTTTTCTGTGGGTCGATCAATCGCTCCTGATATAATTAATGGGGTTCTCGCTTCATCAATAAGAATGGAGTCCACTTCGTCGATAACGCAGTAGTTAAAGGGTCTTTGGACAACTTCCCCCATCACTGTAGCCATGTTATCGCGCAGATAATCAAAGCCGAGTTCGCTGTTAGTGGTGTAGGTGATGTCACAGGCATAATTTTTCTTTCTTTCTTCCGGACTCATGCCGGATTGAATTAGTCCCACACTTAACCCTAAAAAGCGGTGTACCTGCCCCATCCATTCCGCGTCACGACGGGCGAGATAATCGTTAACGGTGACGACGTGAACCCCTTTTCCGGTCAATCCATTCAAATAAGCGGGGAGTGTGGCAACTAGGGTTTTTCCTTCCCCGGTTTTCATCTCGGCGATTTGTCCTTTGTGGAGTACCATTCCCCCCAATAACTGCACGTCAAAGTGACGCATCCCTAAGACTCGGATTCCCGCTTCCCGGACAATGGCGAAAGCTTCGGGGAGGATTTCCTCGAGAATCTCCTCTCTTTCGTCATAATTTCTTGCTTTGTCCAATCTTTCCTTAAATTCGCTGGTTTTGCTCCTTAATTCCTCATCGGACAGGTTTTTAATGTCTTCTTCCAGCAGGTTGATTTCGGTGACGAGGGGCTGAAATTTTTTAATTTTGCGGGCGTTAGGGTCTCCGAGTAGGGCTTTTAACATAGCAGTTTTTATTCTCTCGCTTCGATTGGCTCTTGATCTGTGGTGTTAACAATTGTATCACTCTCGTTGGGAGTAGAGAGTCATTTATCGGTGAAAAGGGACTCTTGCCAGTGGGCAAAAATTAAGTTAGAGATGGTATCTTAGAGAAAAGAATATGCTCATCTACTTTGATTCCCTAAAACCTTAAAAAACTTAGTATTGCCGACAAAGGAGGGTGAAACCATGACAGAAAGCCTTACCATGGCAGCCCTCTACGGGAAACTCTCAAAAATCGGACTTAAAAAAAATTATGTCCGAAAAAATGGCTTGCCCAGTTGGTGGGATGATGAACTCAATGATAAACCCGTTGCGGTCCTAGAAGGGGCAGGTTATATCGCCAAAAACCTCAATCTTGACCTCTCATCCTTATTAACCCCTCAAGAAAAGGTCAAATTTAATCGACCTCCCCATACTAAATTTAAACAGCACAATAGCCAGAATAACCAACATCCCCATCTAGCACAAGCTTTAGCGAGTCGTTTTGCTGAGTTAATTTCCTTGGGGGTTGAAGTTAATTATACCCCTTTATCTAAGGATGCTAAAACCATCAGGAAAGACATCTTAAGTCACTGGCCAAAGGTTGACTTGACCTCTCTTTTAGACTATTGTTGGTCTCAGGGAATAGCGGTGGGATACTTTGATCATTTTCCTAACAAAACTAAGAAATTTGCTGGATTAATTCAATGGCATTCCACTTGTCCTGTAATTATTCTTAGTTCAAAATATCAACAGTCGGCAAGACTCGCTTTTGACTTAGCGCACGAGTTAGGACATTTAGCATTAGCACATCTAAAAGATGGGGTATTAGTTGATGAAGAGATTAAATTTGATAATGATAGCGAAGAAAAAGAAGCTAATCAATTTGCCACTAAATTACTCCTAGGTGATTATGATAACTGCCTTGGGGATGGGAAATTCCCAAATACTGAAAAATTCAGTAAATATGTTCAAGAACATTTTATCTCTCATCATCCGGATATTGACATAGGTGCAATTATTCTGAACTATGGATGGCATAACAACTACTTTGCTTTACCCATGGCTACTTTAAAAGTATTAGAACCCAACCCAAATGGCAATAAGATTATTAATGAATATTTGGCCAATCAGTTAGACTGGGATAAATTTGATGACGAAACCTACGAGTATCTAGAAAAGGTGTTAGGAGTTTAACCTTGATAGGTTCTGTTTATTGTTTGGATAATGACATTATCCTAAAATTGTCCACCTATAGCTTATTTGAGAAAACCCTCAATACCTTTGGAGTTGAAATTAATCAAGTTAAAATTCTTGAGACATTTAAATATAAATTTAAAAGGGAACCGCAACAAAAAAGGAAGAGAAACCCTGTTAAATATAACCTAGAGGATGCTTTATTTGTGGTTGAAGCCTGCGATAAAATATCAATCAATAATATCAATCAAGAGGATTTTATTCAATTACAGAAAATCGAAGGAATAGATATAGGTGAGGCTATTCTCATCAGTTATGTTAGCTACTTGAATAAACAAAATAATTTAAGCTATTTACTCACGGGAGATAAACGCTGCTTGAAAAATTTAAATGTTCCTGAAACTAATCAGATTACTGGCTATCTTCAAGGTAAAATATGGTGTTTAGAACAATTAATTTTAAAAGACATTGAAATTTATGGATTTCAGTGTATTCAAGAGAAAATTTATCCCGTTTGCGATTGTGACACTAATCTTAAATTTATATTCGGTTATAGCAGAGAATCAGCGGAGCAGGAAGTCAGAGAAGCGTTAAAAACTGAAATTAGGGAATTAAGAAAAGAAACCGGAAACTTACTTTATCCCTACCCTCCAGGATAGCAAAATTAGCTAAAATGAAACGATAGCCGATAATCTCATCCCAACAACTTCACCAAAATATTAACAAGGATGGATAGTATTAACTAAAGATGTAAACATTGGTAGAAATATTTTAGAAGTTCAACAGATAGCTCGTTATCAGGCTCAAGTATTTGTTCTAGTTTCTGGTAATACTAAATCTGGTTATTAAAAACTGATTATTTATTCTCCCTTTTGCCTTTTGCCTCTCCCAATATGTAGCCTATACTCAACGGATTTAGTGTTAATCTTCTCTCACCGGTGGCTTAACTAAAGGGGAAACCACCATATTTATGGATAATTATATCTATAGTTTCCATAATTGCGATCGATTCTCCCAAAATGGAGATAATTTGTTGATAATGTTCTAGGTCATCGTAGCTAAGGTGGCGACCTTTGCGGTCTTTTAGCCACTTCTGACACACTTGATAACCGCCGATATAAAAGTTCCAAATTTGAGGCGGAATCCCCGCAAAATACTGGTCAGAATTAATCGAAATTTGTTGTTTATTTTCGTCATATTTCACCTGTTCTACTAGATTAGAACCCGCCACGGGATAGCTACTAATTTCTTTTCCCGTTGCTTTCATTAGGTGTAAATGTACTAATCTGTCACCTTTTTTGACTAATTCCCAGAATAATTCTTGATTACTGGTTAGGGGAACACGAGGAAAGTCTATTTTTAAAAATTCGGCGTAACGTTGGCGATATTGGGGAGAGTGAAAGACAGCATAGATATAGTTAAAAATGTCTTCTGGTCCAAAGGTTTTCTTTTTGTCTCCTTTGCCATCACTGATAAATTCTAAGTCAAGTTTTGCCGAAAGTTCCTTAATAAATTCAGGCGCTAGATTGGGACGGCGACCATTTGGCGAGTTGGTTGCTTCTGTTTCAAATAGGGTTGGGGTATTGGTTGGGTAAAGATAAAGGGGAAAAATATTAACTCCACCTCTTCTAAAAATATTAGTATCAATGGCATTCTCAAAAACAGTAATCAAGGCCCATTCAGGATCATTAACCGCAATTCCTTGGCGACCTATACCTATACTAATGTTATTCTTATTCATCGTATGCTGAATTATTTCATGCCTCAACCGATTTACTAAAGCATCATGATGATAATAAGGTCTAATATCAAGAGGTCTATATAAACATTGAGTGAAATAAGATTGCCAATTAGATTCAGATGTAAAAGATTTTCTCTTTTGATTTAAATTCCAATCTAAACTGTCTTCCAACTTATATTTATTTTTTATTTCTGAATCATTTATAAGTGTATTTCTAAAGTCATTGATTCGCTCGATTAATTTAGATTTATCAAAATCATAGACAAAGTGATCTCTATGGGTTTTGATGCCAGAACCCTTTGTCAACATGATTGTATCAAGTTCCCAATATTTTTGATATTCATCAGATGAGACTTTGCTCTGAGGATTAAATAGGTAAAAATCTGATTTGGGATTTATAATTTCCCATTCAGTTGAACTAATATCATTTTCATCTAACCAATAATACTTACCTCCAACTAACTCCTTATGCTCTTTCACCTCTCTAACCCCCCACAAATCAGCATGATAAACCTTGGCTAAATCTTGCTGACTATCTTGATACTTAATAAAAAACGCAATCGCTACCCCTTGCTGAATATCAAACACATTTTGATCTGGTGAACCGTCGGGACAAACTTCTTTTTTCTTACTATTCCCATGCAAATCTAAAACATAAATCTCATCAAAAGTCTGCATCAAATTTTGACGCATTCCCCGAAAAGTTGGGTTATCCAAATAACCATGATTTGTAATTAACGCCACAACTCCATAACCAGTTTCCGCTACCCGATACTGAGCAAAGCGAATAAACTTCACATAATCATCTAATAAACCTTTAGGGTTTCTCTCTCCCAATGGTTTTCCATCTAATTGATAATAATCCTTAACCAAATTCACAATCCAAGGGTCAGTATTCATCGACTGATAGGAATAGGGAGGATTGCCTAAAATAACCATAACTGGCATTTCTTGCTTAACATCTTTTGCCGCAGCTGCTTCATCGCGAATGCGATTTAAAAACCCATCAGCAGGGGGAATTTGAAAAGCTTCCTGTAGGGTGTTAGTGAGATAGATTCCCAAGCGTTCATCGGCACTAAAATCATAGCCTAATTCCTGAAGTTGTAAACCTAATTTCATGTGTGCTACGGTGTAGGGAGCCATCAGTAATTCAAACCCAAAGAGACGGGGTAATAAATGTTTACTAACATAACTAGACCACATCCCTTTCTGTTGACGAAAACTATCATAGATATGGTCGATAACAGAGTGTAAAAAAGTGCCTGTTCCCACAGCAGGATCGAGGATTAAAACTTGGTGAACTTCCTGAGTTTCTTGGCTATTATTAGGATTTTTAATAGTAATTTTTTTGGCATCGGCCAAACCTTTAGGAATCTGAAACTTATTTTTTAGAATATAGTCCACACTGCGAACCATGTAAGAAACCACGGGTTCAGGGGTATAATAAACCCCCCTAGACTCACGCATTTTACTATCGTATTCGGCTAAAAAAGTCTCATAAAAGTGAACCACAGGATCCTGCTTGCGCGTGCGTTTTCCAAAGCTGCTAAGAATCCCCTCCATGTCCGTTTGTTGTAAAATATTGGCTAGAGTATCCACGGCCCAAGTAATCCGCTCATCTAATTCTGTACCAGCAATTTGATGAAAAATTCCCCGCAAAAAAGGGTTAGTTTTCGGTAGTCGAAATGCTGCCGTTTCCCTGGAAAAAGAACTTATTTGATCCGTATTACAGCGCGCTGCAAATAAACCATAACAGATTGTTTGTGCATACATATCCGCGAACTGTGCTTCATTGAGATCACTAATTAAAACTCGTTGAAAAGATTGCAATTGTTGCCGCAACATTCCCCCGCAATCTTGATCTTTTAAAGCTTGACCGATTGCATCTCGAATTAACTGCGCTAAAGCGGCCATTTTTTTGGCTAATTCTCGCGGTGTTGTTATCTGAATAACTTTTGAGAGGAAAAATTGACAGAACAATTGTTCTACTTGTAAAATCCCCTGGGAATCAGGTTTAATTTGCTTTTTTTGATTAAGACTTGCCACGGCAGCTGATAGACGCAATTCTCCCGATACATACCAACGAAATTCTAAATGATCGGTGATAATTAAATTACCCAAAGCCTGTAAATAACGTTTTATTTGGGGAGTATTTTCAACCTTTTTGAGAGAAGTTCCGATATCTTTTGCTTCCAGATGACCAATTTCTACCATACCCTGATTAATCACAAAATCCGGAGCGCCACAAGCAATCCTTTTGGGTTCATTGAGAGCTTGTAGGTTATTATTTAGGGATTCAATTAATTTTTTTAAAGCAGGACGATAACTGTGTTCTGTGGCGTTACCCTGTTGATAAATGCCTGTGATTTCCTCTAGATATTTTGGCAGTGAATTACTCATTATCGTTGCGACATACAAACGTTCTTCTATAGATAAAATATAACCTCATTTAGCCCCCAATGTCCACTGAGATGCCCTCATCCTGCTTTATCCCTATCCTCAAGGATACCAAAATTAGCTAAAATGAAATAATAGGCGATAATCTCATCCTAACAACTTCACCAAAATATTAACGATGGTCAAAGCATCATCTCCCTTATCTCTAGAGCATCTCTATCATGTTCCCACCTACACTATAGCCGATACTGCGCGCTATCTCCATATTCCTTTGCCCACTCTGAGAACGTGGGTACGAGGACGCACCTACCCCACAAAAAAAGGACAAAAAGAGTTTTTACCCCTCATTCAACGACCTAATCCGAATATTCCGCAACTTTCCTTTACTAACTTAGTGGAAGCGCACGTTTTAAGAGTTATTCGCAAAGTTCATAACATCCCTCTCGATAAAGTTAGACTTGCCCTAGACTATATTAGTGAACAATTTAACACCGATCATCCTCTAGTTCAAAAACAATTTAGTACCGATGGAACTGACCTTTTTATTGAACAATTTGAACATTTAATTAATGCCTCCCGCTCGGGACAATTGACGATGAAACAATTCTTAAATAATCTCTTAACTCGTATTGAATGGGATGAACAAGATATCGCCACACGGCTTTTTCCCACTATCGACATAAATGGGGAAGACTTCAGCAATAAAGTCCTAAAGATAGACCCTAATATTTCCTTCGGAAAACCCGTGATCACAGGAACAGGAATTCCCACTAAAGTTGTCACAGAACTTTATGATGCGGGGGACTCTATAGAAGATATTGCCAATGATTATAATTGTCAACCTTGGCAAATTGAAAAAGCGATTTTATTCGAGTGCAATTGGCAAGCGGCATGACCTATCAATACACCTATTTTATAGACCGCGCTTTAGGAAAGTCTATCGGTGAAGCTTTGCAAGAAATAGGGGTTAAAATTGAATTTCATCATGCCCATTTTGCCCCAGATGCACCGGATACAGATTGGCTACCTATTGTTAGTCAAAGAGGATGGATAGTATTAACTAAAGATGTAAACATTGGTAGAAATATTTTAGAAGTTCAACAGATAGCCCGTTATCAGGCTCAAGTATTTGTTCTAGTTTCTGGCAACTTACCTCGTCAAACTATGATTAATATTTTTGTCGAAACAATCGATAAAATCGAAAGAATAAACCAAGATAATTAAGCTCCTTTTATCGCCAAAATATACCAAAATTTTCAAGTCAAATTGTGGAAAAATAAAAATGAATTAACCAGAATACTAGAAACTATGTAAAACTTATTAAAATATTTTTTATTCAGTAAAAAATTACAGCTAAATTTGTTGACAATATTCTCACCATTACCTCTGATGCAATTGTCGAAATTGTCTGAGCAGTGAACTGGTTCAATCAACTTCTTAATCCCCCCACTTGCTGTTAAATTTATCTCCGTTCACTTCACCCAGGGGAAGGGGGGACTTCTGGCGAGATTTGAGTTAAACTAGAAAGGTTGACTATTGACAAACATCGATCGCACAGGAGTAAATTATGTCTAGAGTCTGTACTATGACGGGGAAAAAGGCCAATAACGCCTATGCGGTGTCCCACTCCCACCGTCGCACCAAAAAATTACAAGAAGCTAACCTACAATGGAAAAGAGTTTGGTGGTCGGAAGGCAACCGTTGGGTAAAACTACGCATCTCTACCAAAGCTATCAAAACCATTGAAAAGAAAGGATTAGCCGTCTTCGCTAGAGAAGTAGGCTTAAACTTGAATTTGTACTAAGCGAGTAGTTCATAAGTAGAGACGAATCGGCTGTATGGTTGACTCCTCTGCTTTTGATTATTAAGTATTGCAACAGGCCGTGATGTGGGGTGAAAACTACCTTTAAGATTAAAAACTTAAAACGACCTGTTCAGGAGAATTTCAATGTACTCAACCCTATTAATGGCCGCCACCGCCGTGCAAGGTTCCAGCGAATGGAGTCCCAAAGTGGCGATTGTCATGATTATCTGCAATATTCTCGCTATTGCTTTCGGTAAAGCGACTATTAAACAACAAAATGTCGGTCCTGCTTTACCTTCCCCCGCTTTATTCGGTGGTATGGGATTAGGCGCTTTACTGGGTACTACCAGTTTTGGTCATGTCCTCGGCGCCGGTGTCATCCTCGGTCTTTCCCGTCTGGGAGTTATCTAAATATGTTTTGATTTTCTCAATCGGTGGCCAAAAGTCACCGATTTCTTTTGTGAAAAATTCTGGACTATATAAGTAGGTAGGTGTTAAAAATTATCAGATGCCCCCCTTATTAAGGGGGGATTAAAGGGGGGACTAAGGGGGGATCGGCACCCCCCTTATCAAGGGGGGCAGGGGGGATCGGCACCCCCCTTATCAAGGGTAGGGTTGATTCATGAATCAACCCTACCTTATCAAGGGGGGATATAGGGGGGATTTAATTAGAACCACTTACTTATAATAAATATGACCTTACCTCAAAAAAATTCTTTTTGGTACGATGAGCGATTTCAGAAGATTTTTCTACAGGTAATTATCCTGCTAATTGTCTGCCTAATTTTCTGGTTTTTTGGCCGCAATTTAGTGATTAATTTCCAACGCCTACGCTTAAGTTTTGGCTTTGGCTTTCTCTTTGATCCTGACCGACCAGCCTCTTTTGCGATTGGTGACTCTCCTATTGCCTACAGTCCCACCGATACCTATTTTCGCGCTCTTTTGGTGGGATTAGTTAATTCCCTCCGCATTATGATTACTGGCATATTTTTGGCGATTAGTCTGGGAATAGTCATCGGGTTAGGTCGCTTGTCGGATAATTGGTTAATTCGTCAGTTGGCAACAATTTATGTGGAAACTATTCGCAATACTCCTTTATTATTACAATTATTTTTCTGGTATTTTGCTGTATTTCTGAAACTGCCGAAAGTTGAGGACTCTCTAGAGTTTTTTGGCAGGGTATTTTTAAATAACTCAGGAGTCTATTTACCTTTTCCCGCTAATAGTTTCAGGACATGGTTAGCCTTAGCTATCATTGCTTTAGGAATAATTATCTCAGTATTTTTATGTCTAAAAAATAAACTTAGTTTATGTCTAACTAGCCTACTAATCCTAGTTATAATTCCTCTAATCTGGGGTTTACAATGGCAAAGTCCCCAAGTTAATCCTCTTAATCAAAATATTGACTTTGGTTTACATCTTTCTTCTGAGTTTGCTACTCTCTTAATCGGTTTAACTGTTTATACAGCTGCCTTTATTGCGGAAACGGTACGGGGGGGGATTCAATCGGTTAATCGGGGACAATGGGAAGCAGCTAAAGCCTTGGGATTAAAACCTTTATTAGTGATGAGATTAGTAATTTTTCCCCAAGCTTTGCCAGTGATTATTCCTCCTTTAACTAATGAATGTTTAAACCTGGTTAAAAACTCTAGTTTAGCGATCGCTATTGGTTATAATGATATTTATGCTATCTCTAGTACCATCGCTAATCAGACGGGAAAATCTGTAGAGATGTTAATAGTAGTTATGGCCACCTATTTATTCTTTAATCTGGTGATTTCTCTGGCTATGAATCAATTAAATCAACGGGTAAAAATTCAGGAAAGATAGGGTGTGTTAGCAAGCGCCTAACGCACCGAATCGCACCAGAATTTAGCGATAAAGTAACTAATGAGCATTAGCAGAATATAAAGCGGTGATAATTGCTGTCACCGCAGGACTAAGACTAGATAAAACCACCACAGAAGCGGTGGCAATGATGATAGTAGTAGCCATTCTCACCATACCATCTGTACCTTTTTGATAGGCATCAAATTTATAATCTAAGCGGTCAACTTTTTGACCAAGTTCTTCTCGCAATTGAATCAACGCCGCTCTGATGTCATCATTACTGGGATTTTCGGGAATTTGCATGACCTTGATTAGCAATCAACTAACAACCGCCTATATTATAGCAGTTCTTAGCCATAAATTACAATTTTTTATCAGGAGGAGGAGTCAATCGCCAGCGCACTAAAAAACTATCAATACTTTCTAAACATTCCAAGTCATCTTTAGGTAAATAAGGATTTTTTGACAAGAAAGAAAAAGCCTGGTGACACTCTTGACTATCAGCTTGAATCGGACTAGCAAAATGACAAGGAATAACCTGTTTAATCGGCCATTGGCAAATTCTATCAACCCATTGACTCACCTCGTCAGTATTGCGATTAAGAATCAAAGTTTGCAAAATTGGCGCTACTATTAACCTCCCCTCGCGACGCAAATTTAAAAAAGTCTTTTGCCAATCATCACCCCATTGAAAAGGGAATAAACCAAAATAGGCTTTTTTACTCCTTTCCTGAGCAGTAAAAGCATCTCTGAACACCTTAATCCAATTGGGAACAGCTAAAACAGGAGGTTGAAAATAAAGAGCAAAAAGACAAATTCTCTGCCAACCCCGACGGCGATTTTCTGGGGTATCCTCTACCAGATCCTTAGCACTATTTTTAGCGTGAAACAGCAGCGGATAGGGGTCTAATTCTAAAATAGCGGGGGGATTTTCTGGGATAGAAATAATGCCATCAGTCAGCAGCAGAGTTTGAGAGTAGTGATGAAAAAAAGCCACTTCCGAGAAGTATCCCACATTCAGATCAATTGCGGGTAAAATTTCATAACTAAAATCTTTTCCAAAAGGAGTGGTTGCCGAGTCAGCAGGTAAAATTTCTGTTCGTTTTGCCGGTAAACCCAACCAACTCAAAGGTAAATTAAGAGGAAAACTCCATTGATTAGGAGCAACATAAACTATAGCCTTAGGAAAATAACGGGCAAAAGGACCGACAAAAACCTTATGTTCAATGCCAGAAATCGTCGGTAAAATAATATATTTAACTTCCCCGTGTTCACTTTCCAACTCACGCATTAAGCGAATACATTCAGGAGTCGGGGCCACTGGTGCATAAACAAATAAACCCCCGGATGCTAACTTAATTACCGTCATGCGAATCGGCACAACCACATAGAAAATACCCTGCAATTGCTCAAATGTCCAGAGCGTATCTTTCACCACTTCTTGGCGAATTGTCCGTCTTTGACCGTAGGGATAAAGTGGTACAATTGGCCAAAAAGGCCATGATAAATCTTGCGGACTAATTGCGGCTTTTGTCATCGTCTGATTCTATCGCTGAAAATCTCTATTTTAGTTATCATAAACCCTTCTAATCCCCATGACTGATAAACTGCCCATTGATTCTTTGGTCAATACTTGGAATAGTCTCACGGGGGAAGTGATGAAAAGACTCCCCATCGACCAGTTGACTAATACTGTCCTGCAATGGTTTAGTGTTAGTGACACTCAAGTGGCGGAAATTTTAGAAAAAGTCCGTCAAGAATTACCCACCACCGAGGCGCTGTTAATCGGCAAACCGCAAACGGGAAAAAGTTCGATTATTCGGGGAATAACGGGAGTTTCGGCGGAAATCGTCGGGCAAGGTTTCCGTCCCCACACCCAAAACACCCAGCGCTACACCTACCCCGCGGAAGACTTACCCCTGTTGATTTTTACCGATACGGTGGGGTTAGGGGATGCCTATCAACACACAGACAGGGTAATCGCGGAATTATTAGCAGATTTAGCCGAAAACACGGGACGCGCCCAAGTTTTTATCGTGACGGTAAAAATTGATGATTTTGCCACCGATAGCCTTCTGGAAATTACCAGACAACTGCGGCAAAAATACCCTAAAATCCCCTGTTTACTGGCTGTAACCTGCCTTCATCAGCTTTATACTCCTAATACCGCCGATCATCCCCCTTATCCTCCCGATTGCGAGAATATCAATCGCGCCTATCAAGAAATTAAAGAAACTTTTAAGGATTTATATGACAATTCTGTGCTAATAGACTTTACCCTAGAGGAAGACGGTTACAACCCCGTTTTTTACGGTTTAGAGGCATTTAGAGACAATTTAGCTGATTTATTGCCAAAAGCCGAGGCTAACACCATCCACCAACTTTTAGATCGGGAAACCAGCAATAAATTAGGCAATCTCTATCGGGACGTGGCCCGACGCTATATGTTAGCCTTTTCCGTCATAGCGGCAACCTTGGCGGCGATTCCCTTACCCTTAGCGACTATGCCCGTGTTAACCGCCCTACAAGTGTCAATGGTGGGGGTTTTAGGCAAATTATACGGTCAAGTCTTAACCCCATCCCAAGCCGGTGGAGTCGTCAGTGCGATCGCTGGCGGCTTTTTGGCCCAGGCCATCGGTCGGGAATTGGTGAAATTTATCCCCGGTTTTGGCAGTGTCATCGCCGCTTCTTGGTCCGCTGCCTATACCTGGGCCCTAGGAGAGGGCGCTTGTGTCTATTTTGGCGATTTAATGGGGGGTAAAAAACCCGATCCTAAGAGGATTCAAAGGGTTATGAAAGAGGCTTTTTCTGCTGCCCAAGAAAGATTTAAAAATGTCGCTACGCGAGGAGATAATTGATCGGTATTCAAAGAATATAGTCATTTCACATAAATCTGATCCACTCTAGTGGATTGTTTCAGCTAATTTGGTGCAATAGATTCTCCCGATTCCTCCTCCTCAAAAACTGGATAAAGATGTTTCAGCTTGACCCTAGCATCGCTGGTCGTAAACGTCCATATTACTGTAGATGCAGTCTGATTACGTTCTTTTTGCCAGGTTTCTATCTCCCTTTTTAGTTCTTCCTTGCTAGAAATCCTGGCTCTTCGGGAATTGTTATGCAAATAATTAACTTAAAATAAAATTCGATGAGAGCGCCTACGCTCAAAAGTATCTGAAATCCATATAGGGAAGGACTTAAGGCATCAACAGG
>NZ_JAJTDH010000156.1:0-4703 GCF_021300285.1 Microcystis sp. 49638_E5
AGGGTGATGCAAGGGTTTTAAGAGATTCTAGCAGATTTAAGTGCATTTGGGAAGCTCTCAATCAAGCTAAAAGCCCTTTCCTGTAAGGTTTTTACCATTATTCAGCAAACCCTAGTTAGTTTCACAACCAGGAAACCAACTAAATGGCCTTGCGTCCCAACACTTCCCACCTAGTCCCGCCTAGTCCCCTTGGCAAATGTTTGAGTTCTCACGCAGCTGCTAACCTACATTTGGAGTCTCAGGGGTTTATTTTGAGATTGAGTCTCCGGCTGATCGGTTCTTTTCTCCCATAACCCGGGTTGGGTAACACGCGGGTTAGAATGACAATTTGGTATCACCTTTGTACCGTTATGGTTTGAACTGGTTATTCAGTGTAGGATCAACCACCCGCTAAAAATCCCTTTTTTGTCGGGAAAAAATCGAGCAGCGACCCCGAAATAGTGGTAATAGTATTGAAGGAGTGGTTTTAAAAGTGATGATATGACTGACCAGAATGGCGTGTTAGTAGAAGAACAAAGCGAGGATATTACCCGTAAGATGAGTCAATTAGCCACCGAGTCGCCGAAAAATCAATTACAGATTCTGACACAATTAGCCGGGGCCGGAGAAGGTGGCCTAACCGTATTGAGAGATTTTTTATTAGCCCAGCACCCCACTCCTGTTAATCTGGTGACAGGTAAGGCCTATCAATTGCTCTATCAAGATAATAGCGATCAAAGCAAGGAATTTTTAGCTAATTATTTCCCCACGGGTGTGGTTCCCCTCGATAGTGCTAAAGGTATCGATTATCGACTTTTACAGGAATTATTGGCTAAACAGGATTTTCAAACTGCCGATAGTCTCACCCGTCAAAAACTCTGTGAATTAGCAGGAGAAGGGGCAATACAGAGGAAATGGGTCTATTTTACGGAAGTGGAAGCTTTCCCCGGTGTAGATATTCAGACTATTGATAATCTTTGGTTAGTTCATTCGGAAGGAAAATTCGGTTGGTCGGTGCAGCGCAAATTATGGATCGGTGTCGGTCAAGATTTCCCGAAACTCTGGCCGAAAATTGGCTGGAAAAATGGCAATAATTGGACAAAATACCCCCAAGAATTTATCTGGGATTTAAGCGCTCCCGTGGGCCATTTACCCCTGTTAAATCAACTGCGCGGGGTGAGAGTGGCCGCCTCTTTATTCTCCCATCCCGTCTGGAGTGAAAAATAGATTGAGAGCATTCGGCCCCCCAGTATATCAGATTTCTACATTTTCGGGACAATTTCCTCTAAGGCCGCTTCTAGATTAGGATAACGATAGTCAAAACCGATCGCTTCTGTGGCTTTTGGCAGCACTTCTTGACCTTCTAAGACGATTTTTGCCCCTTCTCCCAAAAGGATTTCGAGGGCAAAATCTGGCACTGGCAACCAAGAAGGACGATTCATTACTTCCCCTAAAATCTGACAGAATTCTTTCATCCGGACGGGATTGGGTGCAGTAGCGTTGAAAGTGCCGTTGATTTCCGGGCGATCGAGACAATAGATGATTAAATTAATTAAATCATCCCGATGAATCCAAGAAAACCACTGACGACCGCTGCCAATCGGACCGCCGGCAAAAAGTTTGAAGGGTGGGATCATTTTCCCTAAAGCACCCCCATTGCCTAAAACAATACCCGTGCGAAGAATAACTAAACGAGTGCCGTAATCTTTAACTTTTTGGGCGGCTGTTTCCCACTTTTTACAGACATCTGCCAGAAAATCGCCCCCGGGAGGGCTATTTTCGTCAAAACTAGCGGTTTCACTGGTTCCATAGTAACCGATCGCCGAGGAGTTAATTAAAACTTTCGGTTTCTGGGGTGCTAAGGCGATCGCCTCGACAATTTTCTCGGTGCCGATTTGCCGACTAGCGACGATTGCCTGTTTTGTTTCACTGGTCCAGCGTTCCGAAATCGGTTCTCCCGCTAGATTAATCACCGCGTCACATCCAGAAATCTCTTTTTGCCAATCCCCCGATTCTGTGGCGATATAAGGAATAATCTCTATCTTAGGATAGATTGACTTTGGGTAAATTCTCCTGGTTTTATCGGGATTGCGCGTCAAAATTAGGATTTCATCGCCGCGATCATAGAGTTTGACCACCAATCGACTACCCACAAATCCCGTCGCCCCAGTAATCGCTATTTTCATGGTTTCTTGACTAAATTTATCCTTATTTTAGCTCGTTTTTAACTATTAGTATTCAGTATTCAGTCCCGATGAAAAAATTTTCACCACCACAGATGAAAGAGGTTTCCTTCCCTACACCCCACACCCTACACCCCACACCCTACACCCTCTTTCTAGTCAGGAGATTATTTTTATTTATTCTCCCCACTCCCCAATTCATAATTCATAATTCATAATTCCCACACCCCATCACCCCACTTCTCACTTATCCTGATACCCCATCCCGTTGGCTGCCGCGTAACGATTCATAAAGCGCAGAAAACGCTCCCAGTGTTCATCGGTGATTTCAAAACCACATTCTACCCGTTGAATTTCATCTCCTTCATCTCCTCCAAAAATAAACTTAGTCGAGTTGGGAATAACTATAATCACTCCTTCCTCATCGGTGAGACGGAGATCGCCGTAGGTACGGGTGGTGAAACTTTGGAAACGTTCGATCGCTTTCAGGGTTTTAAAAGTCATCAGGACATTGCGAATCCCGGTACTTTTATTTTTGCGGAGACTAACACCGCTTAATTCTTCTGATAAACCGACAAAAAACTCGATCGTGGGAGTGGTCATAGGTGTGGGCGTAAAATTTTAGTTATTGATTTTCTCTTAATTACTTTTCATGGGAAAAAGTAGTTCATGACTACTAATAAAGTAACCATGAACCGAAAAACAAGCTATTCCGCTTCTCCACCTTGGATTTTGAGGAGGAGAAAACCCCAAGCTAATCCGACGAGGACGAGAACGATCGCCACGATCGCCCCATTAAATAACATACTTTCTGCGGTCATGGTGATTGCTCCTGAGCCTACAATAATCGATCAATAGATCAATGGTATTTTAACCTACGAAGGCGATCGACTGCTGCCGGACTAGGGCAAAATTGAGGGAGAAAATCGGCCAATAACTTTGAGAGCCTTCCTAGTATATATGTTCTAGCAGTCCTGCTCCTCTCCTCAAGGAAGAGAGAGAAGGAGTTCGAGCATTTGTACTAAAAATCCCGATAGGCAGTTTCAATGCAGTACAGCTTACCAGATATTTTTAATACTATCTTTATATTTGCTGTCGCCACTTTGTGTTAATGTTTTATCTGCTTAATTCTCTACTTATACTAGAAAAATTAAGTATTGATAACTATTGGTGATGACTGGTAAAAAATCATTTATGCTCAAGATCAAGTTAATACTATTTTTAGGTTTGTTGCTGCTGAGTTGTCAATCGACTAATCTCAATGGTAATAATAGTTCAATGGCTCAGATTACGCATGAGAATCAAGGGCAAATATTACCGATCACGGCCAAAGCAGATATTAATGGTGAGATGATTGAGTTAGAAGTTGCTCAAAACCCCGAACAACAGGCCAAAGGTTTAATGTATCGCTTGTCTTTGGAGAAAAATCGCGGTATGCTATTTCCCTTTGCACAACCTCTGATGGCCCGGTTTTGGATGAAAAATGTCTCGATTCCTCTAGACATGATTTTTCTAAAAGATGGTATAGTAAAAGCAGTTTTGCTAAATGTCCCTCCTTGTGCTGTCGATCCTTGTCCTGTCTATGGGCCAAACACCATGGTTAATCAAGTGATCGAACTAGCTGGGGGTCGAGCCAAAGAATTAGGAGTGAAAGAAGGAGATAAAATTAAGATTGAGTCTATCTCAAGACCTTGATTTTTGAAAATGGTGTTAACTTTCTTATAGAAGGTGTCCCTTGTCTGGAAATATAAGTATGGCTTTTAGAAGCTATTACGCATTTATACTGTTTAAGATATAACCATATCGATTAAGATTTTTATAGTCTATCAAGTCATAGATTGAATAATCTTCACCCTTGCTATAGATTAAACAGAGACAAAATTCTGCTCGATCTAATGGGACTATCTTAAGAGAGCCAGCGATTTTTAGGAAAGCACTCTCTATCATCGAGATAGCTTAGATACAGAAAAAACGATCGCAAGACTAACTGTCCTTGAAACCGATCAGGTAGTGTTTTGTTAAAATCACGAGATATACTATACTATTGAGGAAAAAAATCCCCCTATGTCCACGATTGCCTATTCCCAATTCCGACGATTTCTGCAAGAGGAATTGTCCCTTCCCCAAGAATCGATCGCTATGGCCGAGCGCTCGATCCAATCTGATAAAATTCATTTACCGATGATTCTCTGGCAGTACGGTTTAGTGACCTTGGAACAATTAGACAAAATTTATGATTTTCTCGAAGAGGTAGTCTAATCTTACAATTGCTCACTATTGACAAGGAGAATAATTGCCATGGCTACTCATAGTTTCTGGCACAGTTTGAAAATTCCCATCCTAAAAACTACCATCATCACCTGAGAAGTGGGTTATTTAAACCCACTTTTTTAATAACTATACAATTGAGAATTATCGATTAACTGCTCAGTCCATGAAACCCCATGACCAATTTGCCAAAAATTACCTTGAACAATTACTTTCTCCCCTGGGAATCGTCGAAATCAGCAAAGAAGTCAGCGATGAAACCCGACAGATAGA
>NZ_JAJTDH010000157.1:0-4669 GCF_021300285.1 Microcystis sp. 49638_E5
TCCCAAATTCTTCCCCTTGAATTAAACTAAAAACGATCGAGCGGACGGCATTCGACCAAGGGGGATCACCATCGGCCACGGCTGGGGCCAAGGGTTCCTTAGATATTACCACTTAGTTTACCACTGATAGGGAATAATATTAGTATCATAAGGTAAGCGATCTTCATCTGGTGCGTCTGCCTGAAAAGCGACCGAGTTTAGATGCAGTGCAAAAGCTTCCCGCTCGCCAATTGTCTGAAAACCATGCCAAATACCGGGAGGAATTTGTACAAGTTTAGGAGCCAATTCGCCTAAAAATATCGTGTTAATTTTGCCTCTGGTGGGTGAGGTTTCCCGGTCATCGTAAAGGACAAGTTTCAACAGTCCTACCATGACGGCAATTTGATCAATTTGCGTTGTGTGTCTGTACCAAGCTTTAACAATACCGGGCAAAGTTGAAGTAATATAGACTTGTCCAAAGCCGGGGAAAATCTTATCATCAGCCCGTTGAATTTCCATGAGTCGTCCTTTTTCATTTGGCAATAACTTGAGAGGGCAAACTTCTACACCTTCTATCCATTGCTCATTAGATTGTGTTAACTTTGTCATAGCTAAAGACTTAAGAATCATTGATCACTATAATGAACCCCATAACGAGCCACTATACTACAGATATTGACCATTTGCGTTTATTTCTATTTACCACAGATGCTTTATTGGCTAAACAAGCCGAGCAAGTAGGGATTGATAGTATCATTGTAGACTGGGAACGGATTGGTAAACGAGAGCGACAGATTAGCTATTCAACCCAAATCAACGCCGATACACCAGAAGATGTGGTTGCTCTAGCTGAAGTTATCTCCATCCCAATTACAGTAAGAATTAATCCCTTAGATAACAATACTTCTGACGAGATAGAAACTGCCCTAGATTCTGGAGCTAAGATTATTATGCTACCGATGGCAAAAGTTCCCAGTGAGGTAGATAAATTTATTTCTCTAGTCAATGGAAGAGCTAAAACCCTAGTCCAAATTGAGACTCACACATTAGTAGAACATTGCCATGAGCTTAGAGATCTAGGTTGGGACTATAGTTATATTGGACTGAATGATTTAATGATTTCACGCCAAAAAAACTCTATTTGGGATTTACTGGCAGATGGTACAGTTGAACAAATTTTTCAAATTTTAAACAATCGTATCGTTGGATTCGGTGGAGTAACGAGAATTAGTGGCGGCAACCCTATACCCTTCCTCGAACTTCTGCATGAGATGGCGCGGCTCAATTGCGGTTTAAGTGTTTTGAGGCGTACTTTTAAAAACGAAATGAGTGGCCGGAATCTTCAGGCGGAGATCCAAGCGATTCGAGCTGCTTGGGTAGCGGCGCGTCTTCGCAGTCGGGAAGCAGTTTTAGCAGATCAGCTCACATTTTTAAAGCGACTGGGAGCAAATTAGAATTATGATATGGCTTATAGATCAAAACGCTAAGGCTATAGACGTAGCTGTTATTATCCCTTTATTCAACGGCTCTCAATGGATTCGACAAACACTCGAGTCAGTATTTTCCCAGTCTCAACCACCGAGAGAAATAGTAGTGGTTGACGATGGTTCTGAGGACGAATCCCTAGAGATTGTCAAGTCTTTTTCAGGTATCACTTTATTACGAAATCCTGACAAGGGTTCTCATTGCGCCCGCAATTTTGGATTCAAACATACCACTGCGCCTCTAGTAGCATTTCTCGATCAGGATGACATCTGGCATCGAGATCACCTGCGCCTTATGAGTACGATCCTAGAACAATTTCCCCAATCTGCTGCTTGTGTAGCCAATTGCGCCCATTTTTATGAAGATAGCCTAAATTTTCCCTCTCCAGTCCTTAATTCTCAGTTTTTTGCTCCTTGGGACTTTTTCCCTACCAATTCTGTCGCCACTCCCTCATCTGTTGTGATTCGACGCGAAGCACTCGATTCCATCAATGGCTGGCCAACACAGTTTACGGGAACTGCTGTAGATTACTATACTTGGTTAAGGTTAAGTGTTAATCAATCTCTGATAAGAAACCATTGTATTACGGTTGGATATCGTCGCCATAATAATTCTCAGGGGACGAAGTTAAGACTACAAAACCTTGAAAAATTAATAGATAATCACATAAACACTTTAGCAGATGCTCTTCGTTATCGGTTTTCTGTCTATCCCCAAGATGCTGTATTACTGGAAAATAGATTGAAATCATTAACTAATATGTTGGATATTATCACAGCCACTATCACTGCTGATCAATCACTGCTGGTGAAAGGTGCTATTTCCTTTGAAGAAAGTCTAGCTAATGAGTCAACTGCTTTTATTAGCTCAATGTGTAACTTGCTGTTATGGTTTTTATATCCTTACTTAGATCCTCAAGAATTTACTTTGAAAATCATCCTCGAACATTGGCCAAATAAGGCAGCCAAAACCCGCCAAGGATTGAGAGAGCGAATTGCTTTAAGCAGAATCCTTCCGAGACATCTATTAGCACATCCATTTGACCTAAGTTTATGGGCTTTATTAGTAGAGTTTGCACCTTTGATAAGCAATAAGCTTATGCCCCGATAAATTCCTATGACAAATTATATAATCATTAATTCAATCAACAATATGGCTACTAATACCCTCATTAAAAATCAATTGAAAAACTTACAACACTTCGCCCCAAATATTGTGGGTGAATTTATATATTTATGGAGAGATAGACAATATGATCCCCCTAAAGAGCAAAGAGAAATTTTGAAGAAATTAGCAACCGATTCCACTGAACATCTGAATAAACGCTCTTTATATAGTCATTTATTAGGAACTTATAGAATCTTGAAAAAATGGAACTCATCTGAAGATATTTGTCTAGCTGGTCTTTATCACAGCATCTATGGAACTTATAGCTATAGAAAAAGTTTGGTTAATCTAGAACAAAGAGGTATAATTAAGGCTGCTATTGGTTCTGATGCTGAAAAATTAGTTTACTATTATTGTCTTGAAGATAGAAAACATTTCCTCTCTAATTTTGAGCAAGTTAATGAATTTAAACTGATAAATTATCGTGATAACAAGGAAATAATTTTAACTCAAACAGAGCTTAGTGCTTTAATAACTATTCGTTTAGCAGATCACTTAGAACAATTACCTTATACCCGTGATTATCGTCATCAAGAATTTTATCTTAAAGCTAAACCTTTCCTGACTCAAAAAGCTTATGCTGATTTTCTGATGGCTCATAGGAGAAAAATTTAATTATAGTTAATAAAGATGAAATTTAGTATTGTTATTACAACCTGCAATCGTTTATCGTTGCTTAAAAGAGCAATCGCTTCGGCCCTAAATCAATCTATTCCCTGTGAAGTCATTGTGGTTGATGATTGTTCCTCTGATGGTACAGCAGAATATATTCAAAGCCTGGGGGAAGATATTATCTTCTATCGTAATCTCAAGAATATGAGGCAATCCTTTTCGGTAAATGTAGGGGTTAAAGCTGCTCAAGGAGATTGGATTAAACTACTCGATGATGATGACTATCTTGCCCCTAATTGTATAGAGGAAATAATGAAAAATATTGCTCAGTATCCCGAAGCTGTCATTTGTTCCTGTCAGGCGACACAGGTGGATATTAAAGGAGTAGAAATCTGTCAAACTCCAAAAATAGGACTTGAACAGGCTTTCTATATCGCTCAAGCAGATATACACTATGGTATGCTCCTAGAAGAAGTTCCCTTCGGAACAACTAGCCAAGTTGCTTTTCTCAGAGATGCTTTTCTTAACTCAGGGGGTTGGGATTCAAGTTTAGATGACTGTTATAATGACATTGATTGCTGGCTTCGCATTGCTCAGTTTGGGGATGCTGTGTTTGTTAACTCCTGTTTGGTGTATCGAGTAGTTTGGTCTGGTAGTTATAATCAAAAGTCTTCATTGTTAAAGCGACTCAACACTAACATTTTGATCAAAGAGAAAATATATAACTTAGTTAATCCAAAATATCAGTCTGTTCTGCCACCACTCTCATATATATGTAATTATGTTAAACTACATTGGTTATTAGTGGCCTTAAAACAAAAACATTTTGTTTTCGCCATCAGAATCTCTTTTCCTGCCGTATTATCTATGAGGTCTTGGAATATTTTAGTTAAGGCAATGAGATCCCGTAATAATCGCCCTTCCAGAAAAAGCGTAATTTTAAAAACTACAAAGTGAAGTGACGCAATCCTTCCCAGTATCCTTGCTCAAGCTTTCAAAGGAGAATTATTATCTCGTTCCCAGGTTCTACCTGGGAACGCTCTCTTCCGGTTCTACCTGAATACTACTTTAAGGCAGAGCCTTCGATATTGTGTTCCAAGGCTCTGCCTTGCAACAAGGAACCTTCGCTCATGATGCCCAAATCGACGATCAAAGGTTAGATTTATATAGCCTAGAAATTGAACACTGGTGGCAAATTTTCCAGCTTTTATGGACATTACCGCGAGGACAACAGGGTTTATTATCTTGGGTGAGAACTCTTAAGGGGAAAGAAATTCAAATTCAGACTCGTAAACCCCATAGTATCAACACCGATGGCGAAATTACTAGCACTACTCCCGCCATGTTTCGAGTTATTCCGGCCGCCTTAGGAGTCTATATTCCCCGTCAGGAAACACAATTTTAAAATTAACGAAAAGGAGGAGAA